>JABHXS010000015.1 GCA_018657165.1 Nitrosomonadales bacterium | reverse complement strand
TTTGGTCGTTCTGATAGCCGAGAAGCATTGAGAGACTTTTTTGAGGTCGACCGCTACCACATAGTCATCGCAGCCCTAAAAGCTTTAAGTGAAAAGAAAGAGATTGAAAAGTCAGTATTATTAGAGGCTATTAAAAAATATAAAATAGTGAACGATAAACCTAACCCAGCATTGATGTAAATATGAGTTCAGAACAAATTCTTATCCCAGATATAGGTGATTTTGATAGCGTAGATGTTATTGAAGTCCTAGTGAACGTAGGCGATAGCATTGAATATGACATGCCACTAATTACTGTGGAATCTGATAAAGCCTCTATGGATATTCCAGCACCAAAAGATGGCGTCATTAAAGACCTAAAGATTAAGGTTGGTGATAAAGTTAAAAAGGGTAGCTTAATAGGTTTGTTGGAAGTGTCTGAATCCTCAAAGAAGCCTAAGCCTAAAAATGAAATATCTGCCACAGACGATAAAAAAGAAAGCCTTGAGAAAATAACGCGTACGCCGACGAGGCCTGCCCCTGAACCACCAGACAAAATAGTTGCTAAGGAAACTCCTATTCCTATTGGCGAAAGTATACATACTGATAACAGCAAAGTAGCACATGCAAGTCCATCAGTCAGAAAATTTGCTCGCAATTTAGGCGTTAATCTATCCTTTGTTATAGGTAGTGGAAATAAAAATAGAATTTTATTTGAGGATGTTGAAAATTTTGTTAAGGGTGAGTTAACGAAACCACGAACTGAAAATATGGGTGCAAGTTTTGCTCCCATCCCTATGCCAAATATTGATTTTAGTGAGTTTGGTAAAACTGAAACCAAGCCACTTTCAAAAATTAAAAAAATCTCAGGTGCCAACCTTCATCGTAACTGGGTGACTGCTCCTCATGTGACGCAATTTGATAATGCAGATATTACAGATCTTGAAATTTTCAGAAAATCTATGCAAAAAGAAGCTGAGAAACGTGGGACAAAATTAACACTTATTGCCTTTCTCATGAAGGCCTGTGTCAATGCATTAAAGGCCTACCCTACGTTCAATAGTTCATTGACACCTGATGGTGATAATTTAATTTTAAAGAGCTATTACAATATTGGGTTTGCTTGCGATACACCTGATGGTTTAGTTGTCCCAGTTGTGAAGGATGTTCAAAAGAAAGATGTGATTGATATTGCAAAAGACCTTAAAGATTTATCTGAAAAAGCGAGAGCAAGAAAATTAAAAATGGAAGAAATGCAGGGTGGGTGCTTTACTATTTCAAGTCTAGGTGGAATTGGTGGCACAAAATTCACCCCTATTATTAACTGCCCAGAAGTTGCAATATTGGGTGTTTCACGTGCTTCTATGCAGCCTGTTTTTAATAAAAATAATGAGGATTTTGAAGCTAGATTAATGCTACCACTATCACTTTCATATGATCATCGAGTTATTGATGGTGCGGACGGTGCAAGGTTTACAAGCCACCTCTGTATGATGCTATCTGATGTAAGACGCCTACTCCTCTAAATCTTATGGCAGAATTTAAAAAAATACATATCCCAAATATAGGTGACTTTGATAGCGTTGAAGTCATTGATGTTATGGTCAACGTCGGTGATGAAATCAGGGAAGAAGATTCATTAATTACAGTCGAATCTGATAAAGCCTCAATGGATATTCCCTCACCTGAGGCTGGATTAATAAAATCGATCGATACTAAGGTAGGTGATATCGTTAAAGAAGGTTCATTGATTCTTTCCATTGAATTACAAACTAATAATAAGTCCACAATAGAATCATCGCCTGCGGAAAAAAAACATAGTACACAAAAACCAGTGACACAATCTTCATCTGAAATTAAAAGTAGTGATGCTGAATATGATGTAGCGGTCTTAGGCTCAGGACCAGGTGGTTATACAGCAGCATTTAGGGCGGCTGATTTGGGCAAAAAAGTTATCCTAATTGAGCGATACAGTACCATTGGCGGTGTTTGTCTCAATGTGGGATGTATTCCCTCAAAAGCACTTCTTCATACCGCAAAAGTAATTACCGATGCTGAAGATACCGCAAGTCATGGGGTTTCATTTAATCAACCTAATATTGATTTAGACCAGCTTAGAAATTGGAAAGCTAACAAAGTGGTTAAAAAATTAACTGCGGGCTTAGCACAAATGGCCAAACAAAGAGAGGTTAAAATTATTGAGGGAGAAGGTAAATTTATCTCTCCCAATCAAATAAACGTTAACCTTAATGATGGTACAGAAAAAATCATCGAGTTTAAATCAGCAATTATTGCCGCTGGTTCTCAGTCTTCTAAAATTCCAAACATGCCTGATGATGAAAGAATTATGGATTCAACAGGTGCATTAGAGCTTAAAGACATTCCTAAAAAACTACTTATTATAGGTGGCGGGATTATTGGGCTCGAGATGGGTACAGTCTATGATGCGCTAGGAAGTAATGTATCAGTAGTAGAATTAAGTGATGGATTAATTCAAGGCTGTGACAGAGATATAGTTAAACCGCTTCAGCGAAGAATGGAAAACCGTTTTGAAAATATTTGGTTGAATACGAAGGTTGAAAAAATGGAGGCAAAAAAAGAAGGGGTTATCGTACATTTTGAAGGCAGCGATGTTCCAAAAAAAGCCGCCTTTGATCGAGTGCTTGTTGCGGTTGGTAGAAAACCGAATGGGCATAAAATTGATGCTGAAAAAGCAGGAGTCCAAGTTGATGATCATGGCTTTATTTCAGTCGACAAGCAAATGAGAACTAATGTTAATCATATCTATGCCATAGGAGATATTGTCGGGCAACCTATGCTTGCTCACAAAGCGACACATGAAGGAAAAATTGCGGCAGAGGTTATTGCAGGCGAAAAAGTAGAATTCCAAGCAATGACAATTCCTTCAGTTGCCTACACCGATCCAGAAATAGCATGGGCAGGTGTAACTGAGGATGAGGCTAAAGCAAATAATATTGCAATTGAAAAAGCTGTTTTTCCATGGGCGGCAAGTGGACGGGCAATTTCGACCAATAGAACAGAAGGCATGACAAAATTGATTTTCAATAAAAAAACAAACCGAATAATTGGCGCTAGTATTGTTGGCACTAATGCAGGTGAACTTATTGCTGAGACTGTCTTATCGATTGAAATGGGTGCTGATGCGAA
>JABHXS010000016.1 GCA_018657165.1 Nitrosomonadales bacterium | reverse complement strand
TGACCACGAGGGTGAGCCCAGTTTGCTGAGTTTTTCATAGCTTTTTCTTGGTCAGCAGCAGCTGAAGCAACAATAGGCATAGCCATTGCAGCAGCAGTTACAAAGCCAAGAGCTAATTTGATTTTATTTAATTTCATTATATAAATCTCCATAGTTTTAACTAAGGGTTTAAAAAAGAAGTAAGTACTTCCCCTACCTTATCTCGTAGATTTAAAAAAATCTTTAAGTTAAAATAAGAAACTTACCTACCTTTAGTACTGGTATTACATTAGTACCTGGAAATGATTTTATACCCCTAAATTTCTATTTGCAACAATTTTGTTACAATCTCTTTACATTTATTGATTTATTTTACTTATCATAAAAACAGCCTTATCTGGCTCTAAAAGTTTGATAAACTTGAGGGGAGTAATTTATATCCATATTAGTGTTAATGTAATTTTAATATATGAGTGGGAAGTCATAATGTCTAGCTTAAACAAAAGAGCGCTTTATCCAGAAATTAATCCTTATAAAGAATTTTTCTTAAAGGGAGATGATACACATGAGATCTTTGTAGAGGAATCTGGTAATCCTAATGGTCAGCCCATTCTTTTTTTACATGGAGGTCCGGGAGGAGGGACTGGGGCTAAACAAAGAAGATTCTTCGATCCAAATCATTATCGAATTATATTGTTTGATCAAAGAGGCTGTGGGAAAAGTAAGCCCTTAGGTGAGACATTGAAGAATACAACAAATGATCTCGTTAATGACATTGGGCTGATAAGAAAGAATTTAAATATTAATGAATGGATACTTTTTGGTGGTTCTTGGGGAAGTACACTCGCACTTGCTTATGCCATTAAGAACCCTCAGCGGGTTCAAGGATTAATTTTAAGAGGAGTTTTCTTAAGTAGAAAACATGAGCTAGAGTGGTTCTTAAGAGATGTTGATATCTTTTTTCCCGAGCTATATCATAATCTACTCAGTCATGGCTCGAATATAAACAAGCAGAATCTTTTAGAAAAATATACTGAATTAGTCTTTTCTCAGAATAAAGAAAGTGCGTATAAGGCAGCCATCGCCTGGAACCAGTTCGAGGGAAGTATTTTAAAATTATTTACGCCCAGTGAAAGCATAGAAAGTAATGAGGTAAACAATGAGTTTGAACTTGCTCGAGCAAAAGTCCAGCTCCACTATATAAATAACAACTGCTTTGTTGATGGTGAAGATATACTAAAAAAAACAAACACACTAAAAGATAAGCCTATTTCAATTATTCAAGGTCGTTATGATATGGTGTGCCCTCCAAAGACAGCTTACGAGCTTCATCAAGAAATACCTCACAGCAAACTCATCATCGTTCCCGATGCTGGTCATTCTGCATCAGAAGCTGGGACATTATCTGCGCTTTTAGATGCCACAAATGAATTTAAAGGAATTAAGTCTTAGTGTTTTTTGATTTGAATTATTAATTTTAATAAATATGATAGTGCAAAAAATTTTAGATTTATTAAAAGATAAAAGAGGGACAAAATACTTTACCTTTAAAGAAGTGCTTGATGGCTGTGTGAGGCATAACTTTATTGCCCTCAATGCTTCGATCTCATTCTTTACCTTATTTGCGTTGGTACCTTTAATATTATTAATTTTTTTTATATTAAGCCAGTGGCTCGCAAATTCAACTTTCGCTTTATCCCAACTTGAGCTTGTCACGTCAAGACTTTTACCTCAGATCAGCGATCAACTCCTGTCTGAGGTGATTAATATTTCAAATAAACAATTATCCTGGGGTCTGGTCTTATTTGGAATTTTATTCCTTGCCACAACACCGCTCACGCAAGCGCTCCGATTAAGCTTTATACAAATATTAGGATTAAGTAAAAACAATACGTATTTAAAAAATAAGCTTAAGGATATTTTTTCTGTTGTAGCCATCATGTTTTTTTTCTTTGCTTATATTTTTATAGACCTATACCTTCAGAAGACGACCTCATTAGTAAATGAATACCTCCCTATATTTCAATATCGCATCGTAACATTTTCACTGTCATTAATATTAATGACGCTAATCATGAGTATATTTTTTAAGTTTTTTATGGCGCCCAAAATAAAGAAAGCACACTTGATATTTGGTGGTTTACTAACAAGTATGCTCTGGTTTGTTCTAAATGATGCGTTTGGTTTTTTCATTGGCCTGAGCCAACCATTAGGATATTTCTATGGCAGCTTAAGGAACTTATTTATTTCATTAATATGGCTCTATCTTAATACTGGTGCAATTTTAATTGGTGCTGAATTAATTGCGGCACTCCATAAGCAAGAAATATTAATTTTAAAACAATTATTTCTTATTAAAAATATTCACAGACATCCAATTATTAATAAGCTCATGTTGATGTATGGGGGAAAATATAAAAAAAATAAAGTTATTTTTAATGAAGGGTCTCAGGACAATGATCTTTACTTTGTTATTGAGGGCGAGGTGGTTATTAAAAAGGATGGTAAGGTGATCTACGCCGTTAATCCAGGTGAGTATTTTGGTGAATATGCTTTGTTACATAAAACACCCCGAACTGTATCAGCTCATATCTGTTCTGATTGGGCTAGATTAATAAAAATAAATGACGCTAAGGTCAGGAAAATGTTAGAAGAAGACCCAAAGATTGCGCAAATATTTATGTTTAATATGGCAAGAAGATTACAAAAATTACTATGACGGCTTCATATCGAATGCGATACAAATTCTTTCTTCATCTGATTCAAAAGGAATTGTGCGATGAAAAACCGATGATGGGAAAAAAACTACATCCCCCTCTTTAGGTTTAATGACTTTTTTGGGAAACCCATCATTAATAATTGGATAATCATCCCCATGAGTGCTTAATTCAATTGCACCCTCATCTTGAGTTTTTGTTTTTTTAGGAACGGATAAATAAATTGCTCCACTTATCCATCCTTCCTCATGAATATGAGATGTTAAATGCCCCCCCGACTGCATCTTTACGTACCAAGAGCTACTGAATTCAATTTTTTTAGGAAATAACCTTATAAACTCACAGCCCTCATCTTTGTAAAGCTTGTAATATTCCTTAATGGCTTCTTTAAGTCCTAACTCAAGAGTTTTAAATGAATCCTCAGTCCTCTTAAACAAATTTCCAGCTGACTGTGTTCCATAAAATAAACGACTTTGTTTGCGATCATTAATATCTGCATTATTAATATCTTTTAATAATTGATGCCTGAGCGACTGATTGTCATCCAATAAACATGGAATTGACTGATGTGAGACAAAATTTAAAGGCTGAGGGCAAAACTTATATTTATCCTCCTCATTAAAATTTTGCGCATAATGCCCGGAGAGCGTCGCTAAAAATGGGGAATTATGTATTGATTGATCAATGAAAGACAACTCTTTTTTAAATAAATCAAATTCTTTTGTTTTATATAAACAGTAAAGTATTCTTTCCTGCCAGTCCTCAAACCGAGAGACTTTAAAGTATTTAATAGCCTCTTCAAAAGCACTATTGTCATACAAAAAAACGGCCAGCTGATAATTTGCTCTTGAGTGCTGTGAGTCAACTTCAACTGCCATTCTTAAAAATCGATTGGCCTCTGGAATATTTCCATTGTGCCAGAGTGCGTCCCCTAGGTCAGAATAGAACTCTGCTTCTCCAGAACCAAGCTCTATCGCCTTTCTATAATGATCTATCGAGAGAGATAGATTCCCTTGGTTCCTCAAAACATTTGCAAGATTATAATGCCCTCTTCCATCCTCTCGAATACTTAAAGATTTTTCAAAAAATTCAATTGCTTCATCTAGGTCACCTTGAAGTTGTTTGATTGTTCCTATATTTGTAATAGCTTCAAAAAAACCGGGTTGAATTTGAATTGCCTTTTGATAGCGCTCAATTGCTTCATCGAATTTTCCTATACTTTGTAAGGCAATGCCTAAATTAAAATAAGCTTCAGGAAAATTATTATTTAGTAAAATAGATTTTTCATAAAATTGAATCGCATCTTCAACTTTATTTTCAGAAAAAAGTATAGCGCCCAAATTGAAATTCATTTCGGGTATATTTGGATTGATATTTAATGCGATTTTATAGGTCTTTGCTGCATCCTTAAGTAAGCCTTTTCTCTCGAAACTTACCCCCAATAAATTGAATAAAATAATTTCATCAGGATATTCTTTGATCAATGAATTAGTTTTCGTAATTACATCATCATCAAGCCCCCTTTGATGCAAGGCCATTAAGTTTTGTATTTCTATCTGTGAAATTTTTTTCATTTATGAAATTAAAAAATTAATCTTTTGAAATTTAAGTAAGCACTCGATTTAATTAGCTCTATTATAAAACAGCTCTTATTCCATCATAAACATTTTTAACTTATTCATAGAAACAATTTTTTATAAATTGAACAAAAATGAAATAATAAAACAAAATAAATAATAATCTTTGATTTACAACAAAAATAAATCGGAGAAATGTTAATATAATGAACTTTAATTATATAAGTCTAGAAAATAACATGGCCCCTCATACAACAATCGAACTTATCGGAGCCATACTATTTTTAATAGCAATAATTCATACCTTCTCAACCAAGTATCTTGAGCATTTAGCTCATGTTCATAAGCGCTTCTCTGGCATTCTTCATTTATTAGGTGAAATAGAAGTTGTTTTTGGGTTTTGGGCAATGGTCTTTATATTATTTATTTTTAGTTTAGAGGGGCACGACTCAGCAGTTAATTATGTAGACACCCGAAATTTTACTGAGCCCATGTTTGTTTTTGTAATCATGGTAATCGCCGCGACTCGGCCCATACTTGAACTAGCAAAAGGAATAGTCTTCAGGGTCTCTAGTTTTGTACCATTAAAAACGGAAATTGTAATATATTTTTTATTATTGAGTCTTGTTCCATTATTAGGGTCATTTATTACCGAGCCTGCCGCCATGACTCTCGCCGCACTGCTCTTAAGTCAAAATTTTTTTTCCAACAAAGTTAGCACACATTTCAAATACGCGACCATGGGGGTTTTATTTGTAAATATATCGATCGGGGGAGCACTCACTCCTTATGCTGCTCCTCCCATATTGATGGTCAGCAACACTTGGAATTGGGATATTTGGTATATGCTATCAAACTTTGGTTGGCGATCAGCAACCGGCGCCCTGATTAATGCAATTATTATTAGCTTTTTGTTTAAAAAAGACTTAAGTAAAATAACCTTTAAGAAAAAGACTGGGTCTCAGATGCCTCTTTCAATTATTGCGGCCCACCTATTTTTTTTGGTTAATGTTGTATATTTTGCTCACCATCCAGCGATGTTCATGGGGCTCTTCCTATTTTTTATAGGATTTACTATAGCCTATGAACGTTATCAAAATCCATTAATTATCAAAGAAGCCTTGCTTGTCGCTTTTTTTCTTGCTGGATTGGTTGTTTTGGGTGGAATTCAAGGCTGGTGGATAACGCCCGTACTTTTATCGATGGATTCAAGTGCTGTATATTATGGCGCGACTGGATTAACAGCTTTGACAGACAATGCCGCGCTTACTTACCTAGGCTCATTGGTTGAAGGGCTTTCAGATGAATTTAAACTTGCCTTGGTGAGTGGTGCTATTACGGGTGGAGGATTGACAGTTATTGCAAATGCACCAAACCCGGCAGGTGTTTCAATCTTAAGGAAACACTTCTCTGAAAAACATATCAGTCCGCTGAGCTTATTGCTTTACGCTATTCCTCCAACAATTATCGCAATCATTGCGTTTAGATTTTTATAGGCTTATGACTGAATTCATCTACCATTATAAAAAACTTACTAACAAAAGGAAAAAGCTTCGCCTCTCAATAATTGATGTTGCAAAAGCTTTAACCTTAAGCACAACACAAATTAAATCATTAGAAAATAATTTGGATACCGGTTTTGCATCATCTAAATATAAATTAATTCTATTAAAGCGTTACGCAAAATTGTTAGGCATCAAATCTGAAAACCTTTTTGAAGTAAAAGAGGAGACAGAACAAACAGAAGAAAATGAAACCTTAACT
>JABHXS010000018.1 GCA_018657165.1 Nitrosomonadales bacterium | reverse complement strand
TGGTGTTATGGCCCCTGATGATGGTATGACGGTTGATGAGTTATTAAAAACAATTGCATGGGTTAGAACAAATGGTAGTCAAGGTTTAACGGGCAACGAAAACGTTAAGTAACGGTTACAACTCTGAAATAAAAAAAACAATCGACTAAGTTATAATAACTTAGTCGTTTTTTTTGTCTGAAATTAAATCAATATTAATAAAATCATAATTTAAAAGAGTAAAAATATGGAAAGCAATCAATTACATAAAATTTTAATTGTCGGTGGAGGTGCTGGAGGCTTGGAGCTGGCAACTAAATTAGGTAATACGCTTGGTAAAAAGAAAAAAGCAGAAATTACACTTATTGATGCAAAGAAAACACATATATGGAAGCCACTTTTACACGAAATTGCAGCAGGGAGCATCAACCCAGATAAGGATGAGCTTGATTACTTGGCTCAAGGATTTTGGCATGGCTTTAAGTTTCGTTTGGGTAGAATGGATAAATTAGACCGTAAGAAAAAAGAAGTTTCCCTAGAGCCATATCATGATGATGAGGGCAACGAAATTATATCAAGGAGAAGTTTTAAGTACGATACTTTAGTTATGTCTATTGGAAGTACTGTAAATGATTTTTCTGTCAGCGGGGCTGCTGAATTTTCTATTGCACTTGATAACCAAAACCAAGCTGAACGCTTTCATAGCCGTTTACATAATGCGATTGTTAAGGCACAAACACAATCTTCGAAAATTCTACCAGGCCAATTAGAAGTTGTTATTGTAGGAGCTGGTGCTACTGGAGTAGAGCTTGCAGCTGAGCTTCATAAGGCTACACGGGAGATGGCAGCTTATGGATTAGAAAATATTGATCCAGATAGAGATATTAATATTAACTTAATTGAGGCAAGCCCTAGGCTTTTACCAGCGCTCCCTGCAAGAATAAGTCAGGCTGTTGCAAACGAATTAAAAAAATTAAAAGTAAATTTATTCTTAGGGGAGCGGGTTGTCGAAGTAACAGCTGATGGGGTTAAAACAAATAAGGATAGAAAAATTTTATCCAGTCTAGTTGTTTGGGCGGCTGGAATAAAGGCACCAGATTTCTTAAGCAATCTTTCTGGATTAGAAACAAATAATATCAATCAGTTAAAAGTAAGATCAACATTACAAACCACATTGGATGACAATATTTTTGCATTTGGTGATTGTGCTGCATGCCCAGTTACACCAGGGTCGATAGAGAATGTTCCACCTAGAGCTCAAGCTGCTCACCAACAAGCCTCATTATTGTATAAAACAATAAAGAAAATAGTCGGCGGCAAAGACAAACTTCCTAATTATATTTATAAAGATTACGGATCACTAGTTAATCTAGGGCAATATTCTACAGTTGGAAATTTAATGGGTTCAATTTTGGGTGGAAGCATGTTTATTGAAGGATTAATAGCAAAACTAATGTATCTTTCTCTTTACCAAATGCATTTGGTAGCGCTTCATGGATTTGCTAGCACTCTATTTAGGTTTCTTGGAAAGTTATTTAGCCAGAGAACAGAAACAAGGGTTAAGTTGCATTAAGAAAAATTATTTATTATCTTGAGAGTAATGAATACTTGCAATTACCATAGTCATTAGTACAAATAAACCGAATATAAAAACAATCCCATTTATAGGAAGGCCATATTTAACCATAAGTGTATAAGCGCCACTAAGAATTAAAATACCAAGGTTTTCACTAAAATTCTGAGCAGCAATTGAG
The DNA here is from genome assembly GCA_018657165.1 of Nitrosomonadales bacterium. Lineage (GTDB taxonomy): Bacteria > Pseudomonadota > Gammaproteobacteria > Burkholderiales > Methylophilaceae > BACL14. Next base: position 8,209 of record JABHXS010000018.1, on the reverse strand, counting down.
TGACCAGAGCCAATTAGAATATGTCCTCTATGTTGGAGTAGCGCATTAAGAGGCACAATAAGCATGCCACTAAAAATACCAATAAATAGAAGTAATAATGCAGCAAACTGCCAACTTGAAACAAATACCATTGAACAGACGAATGCACCCATAATCACTCCAAGGGGGAGTACCTTTACTGAACTTTTCATTGATACATAACGTGCAGCAATGATTGCACCGATTGCCACACCGAAGGCAACAACAGCAGAAAGCTGGGTTGATTTATCAATCTCATAGTTTAGGGCATAAGCGGCCCACGCAATAATTACCAATCTTAGTGTGGCTCCAGCACCCCAAAAAAGCGTTGTTATTACAAGTGAGAGCTGACCCAATTGGTCTTTTGCGAGTTTTGTAAAAGAAAAGTAAAAGTCTTTAAATAAAGCCCATGGGTTTTTTGATTTTATTTTATGATCCACAGGAAGGGTGGGTATGTAGCGATTAAAAATTGCTGCTAAAAGATACAAAATGGCAATGATTAAAATCGCCATTTTCACGTCAAACTTTGCTAACAATCCCCCGACTATAGCACCTAAAATAATTGCTGCTACGGTCAAACCTTCTACCCATCCATTAGCAGCAACCAAATATTCTTTAGGCAATAACTCTGTCAAAATACCGTATTTTGCAGGGGAATAGGTAGCAGCACCAACACCAACAATAGCATAAGCATATAAAGGCTCCATACCAAAAAACATTGCCAGGCAACCAAAAAGTTTTATTCCATTAGATAAGAACATAACTTGACCTTTTGGTTTTGAATCAGCAAATGCTCCAACAAAAGGAGCAAGCGCTATGTAGGCTAAAACAAAAAATTGAAGTAAAAGGGGTTGGTGCCAAGTGGGCGCATTCATTTCAGCCAGTAAAGCTATTGCTGCAAATAACAATGCATTATCTGCTAAAGCTGATAAAAATTGGGCGGTAAGGTAAGGAAAAAATCCTTTTTTTGAATTTGAATTAAAGTGCATCTGCTGCATAATCTGCTAACCTCGATCTTTCTCCTCTCATTAACGTAACATGTCCGTTATGTTCCCAGCCTTTAAAACGATCAACAACATAAGTTAACCCTGAGCTTCCCTCGGTTAGATAAGGAGTATCTATTTGAGCTATATTGCCACAGCAAACTATTTTGGTTCCTGGTCCCGCACGCGTAACCAATGTTTTCATTTGTTTAGGTGTTAAATTCTGAGCCTCATCAATAATTAAAAATTTATTTAGAAATGTTCTTCCTCTCATAAAGTTTAATGACTTAACTTTAATTCTCGATCTAATTAAATCTTGTGTAGCCGCTCTTCCCCAATCACCTGAACTATCATCAGATTCATTTAAAACATCCAGGTTGTCTTCTAAAGCACCCATCCAAGGGGTCATTTTTTCTTCCTCAGTCCCAGGTAGAAAACCAATATCATCCCCTACAGAAACTGTAGCCCTTGTCATAATAATTTCAGAATATATTTTTTTATCTAAGGTTTGAACAAGGCCTGCAGCTAACGCCAATAAAGTTTTCCCTGTGCCCGCTTGACCTAAAAGAGATATAAAATCAATATTTGGGTCCATTAGAAGATTGAGGGCAAAATTTTGCTCTTTATTTCTTGCTTTGATACCCCAAACATTAAATTTCGGTAAAGCGTAATCTTGAACGATTTGAAGGGTAGCTGAATTCCCATTAATTGATTTTACTATTGCGTAAAAAGGCTTATCAAAATCATAAAAAATAAATGCATTAATAAAAAAACTCTTACATAATGGCCCCGTTATCTTGTAAAACATCTTGCCTTCCTCTTGCCAAGACTCCATGTCTTTACTATGTTTTTCCCAAAAATTTTCTGGTAGTTCAAATATTCCTGTATAAAGCAACTCTGCATCAGCCATTACTTTATCGTTAAAATAATCTTGAGCAGGGATTCCTAAAGCACGAGCTTTAATTCTTATATTAAAATCTTTTGAGACTAAAATTACATCTGTTTTTTTAAGTTTATTTTTAAGATTAACAACAACACTTAATATTTGATTGTCTGCTTTAACCCCAGCTAAAATTGGTAGCTCATAGCTGATAGCTTCAGTCTGCAAGAATAGATTGCCATCAATATGAGGGTTTATTTCTGATTTTAGAGCACATCCATTTTTTAAATCTGAGGCAGGGCCGATAATCTCTTCTAAGTACCTATGTGTCTGCCTTGCATTTCTGGCTACTTCAGAGCTACCCTTTTTATTATTATCTAACTCTTCAATTGTAACCATAGGTAAATAAATATCATGCTCCTCAAATCTAAATAAACTCGAAGGATCATGCAAGAGCACATTTGTATCTAGGACAAAAACTTTCTTGTTAATTTTTTTAGCCATTAATTAAATATATTTACGAAATTGAATTTAACACTTCATCTGCATGGCCAGGCACTTTTAAGCCTCGCCACTCCCTAATAAGCAATCCTTTCTGGTCAATCAGAAAAGTGCTTCTTTCTATCCCTTTAACCTTTTTACCATACATATTTTTCATTTTAATGACATCGAAAAGATTACATGCAATTTCTTCAGCATCACTTAACAACTCAAAAGGAAAATTATATTTTTTTTTAAACTTTTCATGTGAATTAATACTGTCTCTTGATATACCAAAGATTTCTACATTCTTGCTTTGGAAATCTGGGAACAGGGTAGTAAAATCAATTCCTTCATTGGTGCATCCTGGCGTAGAGTCTCTTGGATAAAAATATAAAACAACCATCTTACCAGCGTAATTATTTAAAGAGAATTTCGTCTCATTCGTCCCCAGTAAGCTAAAGTTTGGCACAGTTTTATTTAACTCTATTTTACTCATATCTGTAGTGACCTTTTATTTTTTGAAGTTTAAAAAAGAATAAAACATTACCTAGATTATATCCTAGAGATGTTTTTATTACACTAAGCCTTCCATAAGTTGGATATTGACATATTCATCAACTTTAATTGAACCTTGGTCCATATCTAAAACTATCAAGCAGTTAGCCTTACTCATTGAGCTAAGAACAGCAGAGCCTTGATGCGGAGTAGGCTCGACAAATAATCCCTCATTTTTGATAGTTAATAGGCCTCTTTGGAATTCCATCCGTCCAGGTTTTTTTGATACAGGTTTGCGGCATTTTGCTTTGATCAATGGGGGGAGTTTGTAATCAACATGGCCCATAAGGTGTTTAAGTGCGGGTTGCACTAACTGATAAAATGTAATCATTGCAGCAACTGGATTACCCGGTAATCCAAAATAGGGGGTCGTTTGAAATACTCCGTATGCCATAGGCCTGCCTGGTTTTATCGAAAGCTTCCAAAATAATACCCTACCTATTTTTTTTAAAATATCTTTCATGTAATCAGCTTTGCCAACTGAAACACCCCCAGTTGTAATAATTGCATCAGATAATTTTGTTGCTTTTTTAAGTGTTTTTTCTATTAATTTTTTGTTATCAGGAATAATCCCTAGGTCAATACAATCAATATTTATTCTTTTTAGCATGGATTGAATGGTGTAGTGATTGCTATCATATACTTGTCCAGACTTAATAGGTTGACCTGCCTTTACAACCTCATCGCCAGTTGAAAAAAAGGAAACTTTTAATTTTTTAAAAACTTTTATTTTGCTTATACCAATTGAGGCAATCAACCCTATTTCTGCGGGTCTTAAGAAGGTCCCTTGTTTAAGCACCTCCCCATTCTTCTTAATATCTTCTCCTAATTTGCGAATATTTGCCCCTTTTTTTGGTAATTCATTAATTACGATAGAATTATTTTCTTGTTTGACTAACTCGAATGGTAAAACCGTATCAGTTCCATTTGGAATTTTTGAGCCTGTCATGACTTGAGCAGCAAAACCAGCTTTAATTTTTTGTTTCGATAAATTCCCAGCAAGAATTGTTGTAGAAACTTCTAGTGTATTTTTTTCTTTTAGAGACTTTAAATTAAAAGCGAATCCATCCATTGCAGAATTGTTGTAATTAGGCACATTGATTTTAGAAATTATTGTTTCGGATAAAATACGATTAAGTGCATCCTCAGTTTTAACATACTCAGTTTTTAAATTTATTTCTAAAAATTTATGTATATACTTCCTTGCGATGTCGAGTGTCATCGCATTGGGATCATATTCTGATAAGCACCCAGGGTCATTAACTAAATTTTCAAGTGTAATTGTTTTTTTCATTTTCTTATCAGTTTAATTATAAATTCACTAATTTTATCAAAATCTATAAAGCTGAAAGAAGGAATCTCATGTTTAATGTCTATGTCTGATATGACGCCAATGATATTAGGGTCTTCTTTATAAAGCCTTTTATTTGATATTTGTTCTCGATAAATTTCAATTTTTGGTATTTTCATGGTTTTTAATCCCTCTATCAAAATTATATCTGTAGGTTGGTTGATTTGTTCGATCGCATTATCTAAATTAAAATTATTTTTTTCATTTTCCGTGATTAGTGCTGATCGAGCGCTATTAAAAATTAATGTTTGTTTTGCTCCGGCTTCTCTTATTTTAAAGCTATCCTTGCCTGGTATATCAATATCAAAACTGTGGTGCGCATGTTTAATAACAGAAACTGAAAGCCCTTTTTTATTTAAGGCGGGTATTAGTCTTTCTATGACAAAAGTTTTACCAGACCCGCTATTTGCTGCGCAAACACCTAAGATAAATGGTTTTTTATTCATGATAAAGTTTAAATTGCTTGTAAATCAGTCATGGTGTTTATATTAATAAAAGCCTCTTTTTCTTTAAAATTGACTGTTTGAAAATTATTTGACCTAATCCATATCTCGAGCTTTCGCTCCCCAGAAGATATAAACTTTTTTAAATCATCTTCCAAATATTTATGGCAAAGTAAAAAGACTGGTTCGAGTCTACCATTTGATATTGGAAGTATGATTTTAGGATTTTTTTCATCTATGTATGCACTAAGTTTGGCAACTAAGTTTGTCGGAAAAAAAGGGGTATCATTTGGGCAAAACTGCACCCAGTCAGATTTTGCTTGATTCAATCCTGATAATATTCCTGATGCGGGCCCTAATTGACCGGGTAACATATCCTTAAACTGAATGGACTTTGAGAAAATGCTTAAAGGTTCGTTTGTGTTAATCCTTACAATTTCAACCTGATTTTTCATTCTACTAAAAATATGTTTAATTAAAGGCTTTTTATCTAATAAGACAAGTGATTTATTTTGTCCCATTCTAGAGGACTTCCCCCCCGCTAAAATTACTCCTTCTATCTCAGCCTTCAATTACCCTCCTGTATGAGACATGAATCTAATTACTGAAGGTTGTTTATCATCCAGACTAAAATTATGAGATTTTGGCTTGATTGACATGCTATTTAAAATAGCTTCTTTTAAGGGGGCATCATTTTTAGGAAAGGATCTGATAAGGGGCATTAATTCAATTTTAGTGTCATGCCCCAAACATAGATAAAGCTCACCCTTACATGTGATTCTTACACGGTTGCAATTTTCACAAAAATTATGACTATGCGGAGAGATTAAACCAATTTTTGTTTGTGTATTTTTGATATTAAAGTACTTAGCAGGGCCGCTTGTAGTAATAGCTGTTTTTGATAATGAATACCTTTCCTTCAATTTAAATAAAATATCATTATTACTTACTGATGTTACTTGTCTGTCATGGTCAGTTTGGCCTAGCGGCATTTCTTCTATAAATGAAATATCAAGATAATATTTAATTGCGTAATCAACTAAATCGTAAAGCTCTTCTTCATTTATTTGTTTCATTAGAACTGTATTTAATTTAATTTTTTTAAATCCAATATCAATCGCAGTATGAATGCCATCCAACACTTTATCTAAGTCCCCTATCCTCGTTAGTTTTTTGAATGTAGACGGATTTAAACTATCTAAACTTATGTTTATTCTCTGAACCCCAGAGTCTCTCAACATTTTTGCTTTTTTCTTTAGCTGGCTTCCATTGGTTGTTAAGGTAATTTCATCAAGCCCTTTGATTTGTCCAATTGCTCCAAACAATTTATCAACGCCCTTTCGAACAAGAGGCTCTCCCCCAGTCAATCTGACTTTCTTTACTCCTAATTCCGAAAAAACCCTGATTACTCTTTCTATTTCTTCAAGAGAGAGCACGGTGGATTTTGATAGAAAAGACATTTTTTCTGACATACAATAAACACATCTAAAATCACATCTATCTGTGACCGATACTCTTATGTAATCTACCTTTCTATCGAACTGATCTATAAGTTGCATTGTTATAATATTATATTTAAATTAAAGATCAATTAGTACTTTAGTTAAAAAAAAATTTAAAATTTCAGGTATAGTATTTCGTAAATATATGTTTTTTTAAAGAATGATATCTGATAATAAAATAGAGAAGATTAAGCGCCATTTAAGCTTGCTTAAGGATAAGCCAGGGGCACTGCTTCCATTGATGCACGCAATTCAAGACGATTTAGGATATATCCCTGAGGAATCTTATACACCTATATCCAAAGCCCTTGGTCTTTCTGTAGCAGAAGTACATGGGTTTGTAACTTTCTATCATCACTTTAGAACCAAGCCATCTGGAAAGCATATTTTACAGATATGCAGGGCTGAGTCATGCCAATCGATGGGCAGCGAGAATATTGAATCTTATTGTAAGGAAAAATTAGGTATTGATTATCATGAAACGACTAAAGATCAATCAATCACGTTAGAGCCCGTTTATTGTTTAGGTAATTGTGCCTGTTCTCCCGCAGTGATGATTGACGAGGAAGTGATAGGCAGAGTCACTGAAGATAAGATTGATGCTTTAATAAAAGAAGCTAAAAAATGACAAGCTACAAGATATATATACCAAGAGACTCAACGGCACTTTCATTAGGTGCAGACAAAGTTTTTAAAGCAATTGAAAGTGAAGCAAGTCATCGCGGCATTGAAATAGAAATAATTCGAAATGGATCACGAGGTCTTTTTTGGTTAGAAACAATGGTGGAGGTAGAAACTCCTAAAGGTAGAGTGGCTTATGGGCCAGTTAATCCTGCTGATGTTACTTCATTGTTTGATAAAGAATTTTTATTAGGTAATAAACACCCATTGTCTTTGGGGGTTACGAGTGAAATTGAATGGCTTAAGAATCAAGAAAGATTAACCTATGCCAGAGTTGGTATAACTGATCCTGTCTCTTTGAAGGATTATGAAGCCCATGATGGATTTAAGGGCTTACGCAAAGCCTTAAATCTTAAGGCTCAAGAAATTGTCGATGAAGTGACTGAATCTGGACTTAGGGGTCGAGGAGGAGCCGCATTTCCAACTGGCATTAAATGGCAAACTGTTTTGAATGCACCATCTGAAAAAAAATACATCGTATGTAATGCAGATGAAGGAGATTCTGGAACCTTTTCGGACAGGATGATTATGGAAAATGATCCTTTTGTTTTAATCGAGGGGATGATTATCGCTGGTTTAGCTGTTGGGGCTGATCAAGGATATATTTATTTAAGGTCAGAGTACCCTCAGGCTCAAGCCATATTAAATGAGGCAATTGATATTGCAGAAAAAAACGGATTTCTTGGTAACAATATTTTAAATACAAATATTTCATTTAATCTTGAAGTGACTAGAGCAGCTGGCGCTTATATTTGTGGTGAAGAAACATCATTACTTGAAAGCTTAGAAGGTAAAAGAGGTCTGGTCAGATACAAGCCTCCACTTCCTGCGATTGAGGGCCTATATGGGAAGCCGACTGTAGTAAATAATGTTATTTCATTGGCAACAATTCCAATTATTTTAGATAAAGGTTCAAAATTCTATGCAGATTTTGGTATGGGGCGATCCAAAGGAACGCTGCCAATTCAGTTAGCAGGTAATCTTAAACAAACTGGTTTAATTGAAAAGGCTTTTGGAATTACATTAAGAGAATTGCTCTATGATTTTGGTGGCGGATCAGCAACAGGTAAAAAGATTAAAGCTGTTCAAGTAGGTGGGCCATTAGGTACTTTTTTACCAGAATCCCAATTTGATACACCGCTTGATTATGAGAAATTTTCTGAAATTAATGCTGTGGTCGGTCATGGAGGCATTGTTGCTTTTGATGACACGATAGATATGTCAAAAATGGCAAGGTATTCATTTGAATTTTGTGCGATAGAGTCATGTGGAAAATGTACCCCTTGTCGAATAGGGTCAACCAGAGGTATGGA
>JABHXS010000021.1 GCA_018657165.1 Nitrosomonadales bacterium | reverse complement strand
CCTTTGATTTTTTTAAACTTACTAAGCGGGGGTGCTTTAGTAAAGCCAACTAATAATTTATTTCCTCTTCTCTGAGCTTTTAAATCCTCAATAGATCCATGGAAAACAAGCTTTCCGTTATCAATAATTTGCACTCGATCACATACCATCTCAACCTCAGGAAGAATATGAGTAGATATAATCACGCTGTGCTGCTTACCGATATCTCTGATAAGTTTACGTATTTCCCTAATTTGAATTGGATCTAATCCGACAGTAGGCTCATCAAGGATAACAATTTCTGGGTTATGAATAATAGCTTGTGCTATACCCACTCTTTGTTGATAACCATTAGATAGATTTTCAATTAATCTTTTACTCATATGAGACAAACCACATCTTTCTTTAGCTGCCTCAAGCGCTTTTTTAATTTTTAACGATGGGACTTTATGAAACCTAGCTGCGATAGTTAAATATTCATCGACAGTTAACTCTTTATATAACGGTCTCATCTCAGGAAGGTATCCAATCAATGCCTTAGCTTTTTTCGGTTCTGAAAGAATATCAATACCACATATCTTTACCTCACCATTTGTAGGTGCAAGATTGCCAGTAAGCATCCTCATCGTAGTTGATTTTCCAGCACCATTAGGACCTAAAAAACCAAGAACCTCACCCTTTTTAAGCTGAAAAGAAACATCATTAACAGCAAAGTTTTTTCCAAAACTTTTTGTCAAATTGGAAGCATCTATAGTATTTTTAAATGTGATTTTATTCAATCTAAAGTGACCAACAAGTTATTTAAATATTTAATAGAAATTTTGTTTAATAATTTAATAGGAGTGTATATTAAAAAAAAAGTTTTAAGAAGTAAAAAAAATTAAAGAATAAATGAATTATCTTTTAAAATGCTAGTCTTTCGGCAAGTTATAATGAAAAAACAATCAATAAATTTTCAAAATAAGTATATATATGAAAAAAATTAGAAACTTCAATCGCCTTTACTTTGCAAAAATTTTATCTTTAATTTTATTATCATTTTGCTTTAAAGTTTCTTTCGGTAATCAACAAAATAATTTTAATCCAAACTTACCTCCAAAAATAACGGAAGCAAATGCAGAATTTGTTTATAAATTCCTGTTAGCAGAAATAGCTGCTCAAAGAGGTGATTTTAACTCAGCTGGACATATATACCTTGATTTAGCAAAACAAACTCATAGTATTTCACTGGCTGAGAGAGCTACGCGCATAGCAGGAAGCTCAAGGAATGGCCGTGTTGCCCTTGATTCGGCAAAAGTTTGGAACAGCCTAGACCCTAAGTCTATCCAAGCTCAGCAAATATTAGCTGAACTGTATATTACAAGCGGAAATTTAAGTAAGGCAAAGCCAATTGTTAAAAAACTACTTGAACAAGATACTTACAGAGGGGGTGGGTTCTTATACCTAAATAGTATCCTGGCGAAGGTTGTAAATAAAAAAAATGCGTTAAGATTTATCATCGATATTGCCGAGCCCTATTCGAATAGTAAAGAAGCTCGTTTTGCGGTAGCCCATGCAGCTTATTTTGCAAACAATAAAAAATTAGCAAATTCAGAATTAGTAAAAATAAAAAAAATTGATCCAAAATGGCAAACAGCCGTTTTATTTGAGGGCTATATCATTGGCTTAAAGTCTCAGAGGAAGGCTGAGAATTTTTATATAAGTTATCTAAAAAAATATCCCGAAGCTAATGAGGTCAGGCTTGAGTATGCGAAATTACTCACTAATCAAAAAAAATATAACCTAGCCAAGGATGAATTTCTTAAAATTGTAAATAGCTCTCTTGCGTCAGCTGAAATTAGCTTCACCGTTTCATTATTAGCTATCGAGCTAGGTGATCACAGCCTTGCTGAAAATTTTCTAATGCAGAGCTTAGAAAGAGGTTACCCAGAGCCAGAACAGATTTATATTTATCTCGCCCGAATTGAGGATACAAAAGGGAATTATTCAGAAGCGCTCACCTGGCTTAACAAAATTAATTCTGGACCATTTTTTATTGAATCTAAAATATTAGCTGCAGAATTAATTGCCAAGTATGAGGATAATGAGCAAGCCATAGAGAGTTTGGACCAATATAACAATTTAACCCCTAGAGCGAAATTACAACTTTTCAGAGCAAAGTTATCTATTTTATATAGCGATAATAAAGATAATGAAGCTTATGAGTTGATAAAGAAAGAGGGAAAAAACTTCCAAGATTCTCCTGAATTCAAATATGACTATGCAATGCTTGCAGAAAAAATGGGGAATGCTGTACTCATGGAACAGCTACTAAGAGAAGCCATCAAAATCAAGCCTGATTATGCGGTAGCCTACAATGCATTGGGTTACTCATTTGCAGATCGAAATATAAAGCTTGATGAAGCGAAAATTAATATTGAAATTGCTTTATCCCTAGAGCCGGAAAATCATTACATCATAGATAGCATGGGATGGGTTCAATACAGATTGGGTAACATCGATGCGGCACTAGATTTTTTGAGAAAAGCCTATGCTATAAAAAAAGATCCAGAAATTTCCGCACATCTCGGGGAGGTACTTTGGGAAGCAAATAAAATTGATGAGGCCAAACAAATTTGGAAAGAATCATTACAACAATATCCAGATAATAAGATATTATTAAGGACGGTTAAGAAATACCGTTAAATCTTTTTTTAAAAAAGGCAAATAATGAAATTTATTTGTATTTTTATATCATTTTTTCTTGTTAGCTGTGCTTCTGTTGATAAAAATCAACCTGAGCAAGTTTTATATAAGGATTACTCAAAACAAACAAATGTAAATAATTCACAAAATTTCCAATTATCAGCCAAAATTACTCTCTTCATTGAGAAAAAGGGATTTACTGGAAGGCTTATTTGGATTACTAATGATGGTAAAAGTAATATCTCCATTCTTAATCCTTTCAATTCTGTAATCTCAAAAATTTATTTAAATAAGCATGATAATTCTATAAAAATCAGCAACCTATCCTCAAACAAAAGTGAAATTGAAAGGCTTATAAAAAAAGTTTTTGGGAATAAAGAAACCGTTTTTATCTTAGAACAAATGATTAAAAATCCTCCAGATCAATTAACAAATAAAAAAAATGTCACTTTATCTTACAATGACTGGTTAGTTGATTATGAAGGGCTTAACAAAAAAGAAAATAAGCGCTTTCCTAAATATATCGAATTAAACAAAAATGAAATTACACTAAAAATATATATAGTTGATTGGAAAGTTTAATTGAAACAAGAAAATTTAATACAGCAAGGTTACAAAAAATACAAAGCTCCTGCGAAAATCAATTTATTTTTAAAAATTACAGGTAAAAGAGATACCGGTTTTCATGAATTACAGAGTGTTTTTCAACTTATAGATTTATATGACTATATTTATATAAGGGTTAGGAAAGACTCCGAAATCAATTTCATAAATGAATCTTGTGAAATTAACAAGCAAGATGATCTTGGCTTTAGGGCTGCAAAATTAATTCTTAAAAATATAAATGTGGGTGTAGATATTTATATTAAAAAAAACATTCCGATTGGTGCAGGCCTAGG
>JABHXS010000022.1 GCA_018657165.1 Nitrosomonadales bacterium | reverse complement strand
GGGGCTGTTGGATTAATAAGTTATATGAGAACTGATTCAATGACACTATCTAAAGATGCGATTGAGCAAGCCAGAGATTATTTGAAAAAAAATTATTCCCCAGAATTTTTACCGAGTAAAGCAATTGTTTATAAAACTAAATCAAAAAATGCACAAGAGGCTCATGAAGCAATTAGACCAACAAATATTTCAAGGTCACCTCATGAACTCAAGGCATTTCTTTCAGAGGAACAATTTAAACTTTACGAGATGATATGGAGGAGAACCTTAGCCTGCCAAATGACACCAGCTATTTATGATATTGTAAGCGTTGATCTTGAAATCGGGTCTAATGAAAATATTTTTAGAGCTAATGGGCAAACAATAAAATTTCCTGGATTTATGTCTGTATATATTGAGAATCAAGAAAATGATTCCTCAACTGATGAATCTAAGAAATTACCGCCGCTTGAAGTTGGTGACCAACTTGAAGTTAACAGCATTCATGGGATACAGCATTTTACTGACCCGCCTCCAAGATATAGCGAGGCAAGCTTAGTAAAAACACTTGAAGAATTTGGTATTGGACGACCATCCACTTACGCCAGCATCATATCAACGCTTCAAGAAAGAGATTATGTTGTATTAGATAAAAAACGATTTACCCCTACTGATGTGGGTAATGTGGTTATTGATTTTTTGACAGAACATTTTACTAATTATGTTGATTATGACTTTACAGCCAATCTTGAAACAGAACTCGATGATATTGCAGCAAACAAAAAAGACTGGATAAAGGTACTTCGATCTTTCTGGGAGGATTTTGCTAAAAAAGTTAAAGAAAAAAGTGAATTAGATAGAACCAAGATTACTCAGAAGTCTATTGACGAAGATTGTCCTAAATGTGGCAAACCTTTACTTTCAAAACTTGGGAGACGCGGTAACTTTATCGCATGTTCTAATTATCCAGAGTGCAAATTTACTCGGAGCGCTAATGGTGACCTACCTCAAGAACCAAAGGTCGTTGGTAAAGACAAGCAAACAAACATCGATATACTTCTCCTTGTTGGCCCTTATGGGCCTTACCTTCAACTCGGTCACCAAGATGAGGATGCAAAAATTAAACCAAAACGTGTAACTATTCCCCCAACAATTCCTTTGGCTGACTTAAATGAAGAAATTGCGCAAAAATTAATATCCCTCCCACGCGACTTAGGTATCCATCCTGATACAGGGAAAAAAATTATTGCAAGCATTGGTCAATTTGGACCTTATGTAAATCATAATAGTAAATTTAAAGCCATTCCAAAATCTGACAATATTTTTGAAATTACACATGAAGAAGCTATTGAGTTATTAAAACCTTTAAGAAGAATTGGTATTGATCCAACTACAAATTCCACGATTGATATTTATAAGGGTAGATTTGGATTTTATCTTCAAAGAGATGCCGTTAAAGTCAATATTGCTAAGAATCTTAATTATGAAAATATTAAGCTTGAAAAGGCAATAGCCTTGATTAATAAAAAAGAGCAAGAAGAAAAAGAGAAGAAGAAAGCAGGTAAAAAGAAGGCAGGTAAAAAATAAATTTCTATTTAACTACCAAGCTAATTTTATTCATAATTGATTCTTTTTTTATCCATTTCTTTACTCGCTGTGCATCTGCAAATCGAGTTAAAGTGCCGTAAGAATTCAAAAAAATCATAATCACAGGTTCATTGTTTATTGTTGCTTGCATCACCAAACATCTTCCAGCATCTCTCGTAAAACCTGTTTTCGATAAACCGATATCCCAAGTACCCTTTCTTACTAATCTATTGGTATTTACATACCCAATTTCATTTTTCCTTTTACCTATTTTAAAAGCCTCTTGAGGGGTTGTGGTTATTTTTCGTATTAGTGGATACTGATAAGCGGCTTCGACCATCCTAACAAGATCTCTTGCTGTAGACTTATTTCTTTTATTTAAACCGGTTGGGTCTGCAAACTTACTGTTATGCATACCTAATTTAAGTGCCTTGATATTCATTGCTTTAATAAACCCTTTTTTACCAGAAGGATAAGCTCTACTTAAAGCAGAGGCCGCTCTGTTATCAGATGACATCAAAGAAATTTTCAATAAATCATAACCTGAAATTAGTGTGCCTATTGGGATTCGAGAGCCGGTCCCCTTCAATCTATCAATATCTTGTTTTGAAATTTTAATTTTTTTATTTAGGTCTATTTTTGAATCAAGAATGACCATCGCCGACATTAACTTTGTTAAAGATGCAATAGAACCCACTGAATAAGCATTCTTTTGATAGATTACTTCGCCATTATTTTGATTTACAATCATCGCAATAGGTGACCTT
>JABHXS010000043.1 GCA_018657165.1 Nitrosomonadales bacterium | reverse complement strand
TCCCATGGATTTTAGTTTATCTTTGATATTAAGTAATGTTACTCCCTCATCAAGAATATCATCTAAGACAAGTATATCCTTATTTTTTATTGCACTAATATCGGGCTTGTATATCCAATTACAGTTTTTAGTTCCTAAATTCTGATGGTATCGAGTTACATGAATGTACTCTATGTCAGTATTAAATAAAAGTTTAGGGATAAGGTGTCCTGCAAAAGGAAGCGCGCCTTTCATTACCGGCAGAAGTGTTACATTATTTTTTATTTTTTTAAAATGTTCATTACAGGCATCTGCAATATTCGAAATTCCATTATTGATCTCATTATATGAGTATAAAATTTTGGAATTTTTGACCGCATCCTCAATCTTCATGATAAATTTTTAATAAACCCACTCAATTCTTTCGCATATTCTGTATTTTTAAAAGCGTAGGAAATATTTGCCTTTATAAATCCCAATTTAGTTCCGCAATCATACCTGGTTCCATTAAACTCATAACCAAAAATAGGATTTGTTTCTAGTAAAAGCTTTATGGCATCAGTCAGTTGAATTTCATTACCCACACCAACTGATATTTTTTCTAATAAAGAAAATATTTTATTACAAAATATATACCGACCTACAACACCAAAATTTGAAGGAGCATTTTCTGGGGTTGGTTTTTCTACTATGTTGGTAATTTTAACAAGGCTTTCACTTCCTTTATTGCATTCTATAATTCCATAATTAACTGATTCCGATTTTTGAATTTTTTGTACTGAAACAATTGATGAGTCCTCATCCTTGTAATGATCTAACATTTGCTTAAGAGCGCCTTGTTTTGCATCAATAAGGTCATCTGCCAAAACAACTGCAAATGGATCTCCACCAACAGCCTCTTTAGCCTGTAATATTGCATGGCCAAGGCCAAGCGGTTCTTTTTGAATAATATATTTGCAAGAAATATGGTCTGGAATAATTCTATGCATTTCTGATAAAAAATTTTTTTTATCTTGCGTTAAATTTGAAATATTTAGATCGGGTTTAAAGTCAAAATGTTCTGTGATAGCTCTTTTTGTATCTCCCGTAATAAAAATTAACTCATCAAAGCCTGCATCTATTGCTTCTTCCACAGCGTACTGAATTAATGGTTTATCAATGATTGGTAACATTTCCTTTGGAATTGCTTTGGTTGCTGGCAAAAATCTCGAGCCTAAGCCCGCCACAGGAAAAACAACTTTTTTTATATTCATATCCTATAAATCTTATTTTAATTATTAATTATGCTTGAAAAAAAATGAATCAATCCAATTTGTTCCAGTTTGTTTTCTTTTTAATATCCTCTTGTCTCTCTGAAACCCAGACCTTATCCTCATCAGAAATTTCTTTCTTCCAGAATGGTGCATCTGTTTTTAAAAAATCAATTATAAATTCACATGCCT
The DNA here is from genome assembly GCA_018657165.1 of Nitrosomonadales bacterium. GTDB lineage: Bacteria > Pseudomonadota > Gammaproteobacteria > Burkholderiales > Methylophilaceae > BACL14. Next base: position 9,181 of record JABHXS010000043.1, on the reverse strand, counting down.
TAAAAGCATTCGTTCTGTGCTTACTAGAAACAATTACACCAACAATTATATCTTTAGGCAAAAGCTTCCCTACCCTATGAACGATAATGGTCTCATTAACATCCCATTGATTTCTTGCTTTTTTTTCAATACTTTCAAGGCTTTTTTCAGTCATGCCAGGATAATGCTCAATCTCCATAAACTTTAATTTCTTCTCTTTTGAGAACTCCCTAACATATCCACTAAAACTAACCACAGCACCAACATTATCTTTTTTTGATAATTCTGAAATTATTTTTGAGATAGAAAAAACATTCTCTTGGATTATAATAGTCACTTACCCACCTGTTATTGGAGGGAAAATTGCTAGCTCATCACCCTCAACTATTAAGTTCCTCCATGAAGCAAGGTCTTTATTAATAGCCACCTTATACAGCTTTTTATTATTAAACAAATTAATCCACTCCCCTCCACTCTCTTTACTCATGATTAACAAAAATTCCTCAGGAGATTTGACTGTACGTGACAAAGCAATCTCTTTTTGACTGAATCCAAACTGTTCTCTTAAGCTTGCAAAAAATAAGAGCTTAAGATTCATTGTCTTTACTAATCATAGGTTTCTCTTCAAAATCAAGAACATTATCTGAATCTTCCTCAAGCTCAACTTTCTCAATTTTGGTAAATCTTTGTGTTATTTTTTGACTCGTTATGTGAACGTCTTGAGCATTTTCATGCGCTTGACGAATATTATCTGCTAATTTTTTCATTCTGGTATCAAAGCGATTAAATTCTTTACCTAATTTGCCAAGCTCAGATTTAATAATATGCACTTGTTTTCTTGTTTCTACATCTTTTAGAACCGCTCTGGCAGTATTGAGAACAGCCATTAAGGTTGTTGGCGATACTAACCAAACTTTTTTTGCCATTGCCTCTTGAATTAGCTCGGGGTGATAAGCATGTATCTCAGCGAAGACTGCTTCAGCTGGAATAAACATGACCGCGCCATCAGAAGTTTCATCTGTAATGATATATTTTTTTGCAATATCACTGATATGTTTTTTAACGTCTACTTTGAATTGTTTTTGGGCTTTGGCTTTCTCTAAATCTGTTCGCTTTACATCAAACATTTTTTGATAATTTTCCATTGGAAACTTTGAATCAACCGCTACTGTACCAGTTGGGTCAGGAAGGAATAAAACGCAATCCGCTCTAGCTCCTTTAGAAAATGTATGTTGAAAGCTGTATGAATCCGGTGGCAATATATTTTTAATCAAGCCCTCTAATTGTAGCTCTCCAAATGCCCCCCTTGATCTCTTGTCTCCCAACAATTCCTGAAGGCTAACCATGTTGGTTGTTAAACCATCAATCTTTTTTTGTGCCTCATCAATGGTTGCCAATCTCTCCATGACACTTATGAATGTTTGATTGGTCTTCTTGAAACCCTCATCCAGTCTCTCTTGTACCTTTCCTGTTATGGCCTCAAGCCTTTTATCAACAGATTTAGTTAATGTCTCAACAGATGCGATTAACTGCAATGCTGTATTTTTTAAAGAATTTTGAAGGGTTTCCTGCTGAGCCTTCCCTTGCTCAGAAAGAGTTTTATGTAGCTTTTCAGTAATTTCTTCACGAATCTTAGATAAAGCCGCCTGCTGAGACATCTGCAAATCGTTCAATGATTTTCTTGTAGATCTCAATTCCTCAGTGACTGTTTTATTTAAACGATCTGATGATTTATTTAAACTATCATTGATATCTACAATCATCGAACGATGTTTTTCCTCAAGCAATTTGTCTAAATGGTTGCCGTTAGAGCTTTGGTTTATCTTCCATAGGATCACAATGCTTACTATGAATATTAAACCTAAAATAATCTCAACGAACATTATTTTTTTGAAGCCTCAATTGCTTGCTCAACATCCTGAATAATGTCATCAATATGCTCAATGCCTACTGAAATTCTTATCATATCCTCACTTACGCCTGCTAAGGCCAACTCTTCAGAATTTAATTGTCTATGCGTTGTTGATGCTGGATGACATGCAAGTGATTTAGCATCACCTATATTCACTAACCTCAAAATCATTTGAAGTGCATCAATGAATTTAGTTCCTGCATCAATTCCACCTTTAATACCAAAACTGATGATGCCCGATGCTTGGCCATTGGTAATTTTTTTACACATATCATTATATTTATCATTAGGTAAAGCGGCATAATTTATCCACTCCACTCGGTCATGACTTTCTAAATACTTTGCTAGCGCAAGTGCATTCTCACAATGTCGCTCTATCCTTAGACCTAATGTTTCAAGCCCTTGCATTATTTGGAAAGCGCTATATGGAGAAAGTGCTGCGCCTGTATTTCTTAAAGGAACCACCCTGCATCGACCAATAAAAGCAGCAGGTCCCAAAGCCTCCGTATAAACAACACCATGGTAAGAAGGATCAGGCTCGTTAAGCATAGGATATTTCTTTGCCTCTTTTGCCCAATCAAATTTACCAGAATCGACCACGATTCCCCCGATTGTTGTCCCGTGGCCACCTATGTATTTTGTAAGAGAATGAATAACAATGTCTGCTCCAAAATCAATAGGTTTACATAAATAAGGTGTAGGAACGGTATTATCAACAATCAAAGGAATGCCATGCTTATGAGCAATATCTGCCAGCTCCTTTAGGTCAATAATATTTCCTAAAGGATTGCCAATTGACTCACAATACAAAGCCTTGGTTTTTTCATCGATTGCCTCATCAATAGCTTTAAAATCTGCTCCATCGACCATTTTCACATTAATGCCCTGTTGAGGAAAACTATGTGCGAATAAGTTATATGTACCACCGTAGAGCTGATTGGTACTCACAATATTATCACCCGAGCTTGTGATGGTTTGGATAGCATAAGTAATTGCGGCCATACCGGAAGCTAGAGATAAAGCAGCAATCCCACCTTCCATATCTGAGATTCTTTGTTCAAGCACCGCATTAGTAGGATTCATTATCCTTGAATAAATATTTCCTTCGACCTTGAGGTCAAATAAATCTGCACCATGCTGTGTATTATCAAAAGTAAATGACGAAGTTTGATAAATTGGGGTTGTTGCTGCTTTAGTCGTTTTTTCTGATTCGTAACCGTGATGAAGTGCTATTGATTCAAGCTTCATATTTAATTATTCCTTTGATTATTTTAAATAAATAATAACAGAATTACTGAATAGAATTAACTAAGCGCTTTTAGCTTATGCAGGTAAATTTTTTCTTAAAATTACAAAAATAAATTTAATGCTCTAGCGCTTGGATTTTAGCCATGGGGAATTTTTTTTGTATAAGCGCCTTAGTGCTTGTGCTAATTTTTATTTTAAGTGTGATATTCAGGTCAAAATTACGGTCTAATATCAAACCCTTATTGTCATAAATTACTTTACTTATAGAATCTAAGTTATTGTATTTTATAACTAATATATATTCATGCAATTCAACAAAATTAGTTAGTTTCGAGGATGAAATTGCCTTAATTCCTGCTTGACTGTAAGCCCTTGCGAGTCCACCCATACCTAAATTAATACCGCCATAATAACGAACCACAGCAAGCCCACAATTTATAATTTTCTTGGACTCTAATATATTTATTAATGGCCTTCCTGCTGTACCTGATGGCTCACCATCATCACTAAAATGAGGTTCAATAATATTCTTCTTAACCCTCAAACCAAAAACTGTATGACTTGATGATAGATTATTTTTTTTTATCTCATTTAATCTGTCTAAAAAGTGTTCCCTAGACTTTGTAATGACACTGTAACCAATAAATTTTGATTTATTTACTACTAACTCTGACTGTCCCTCCGAACTTAATATGAGCACTTTTAACTAAGGCCCTCTATTTCCCCATTAGTATTTATTGAGATTCCTTCGCTCGCTGGCTTCAAAGGTAATCCAGGCATCGTCATAACACTGCCACAAATTGCAACAATAAACCCCGCACCCCTCACTAATCTAATCTCTCTAATAGTAAGAGTGTGACCTGACACTGCGCCAATACCCTTTGGGTCACCAGAAAAGGAATACGGTGTTTTGGCAATACATACAGGGAAATGTGTGTATTCATCCTCAATAGCTTTAAGCTGTATTAAAGCTTCATCTTCAAACACAACACCCTTAGCCCGGTAAATTTTTTGAGCAATTGCTTCTAATTTGGATACGATAGAATCTTTTGTATCGTAAAGAAACTTAAATTGATTTGGCTTTTCAACAAGATTCATAGCTTCTTTGGCTAATAATTCGGCCCCTTTGGAACCTTGGCCCCAGTGTGAACATAATATGGCCTTAAAACCCAACCGTTCAACTTTATCTTGAACAAATTTCACCTCACCATCGGTATCTGTTTGAAAGTGATTGATAGCAACTACAACACCTAACCCAAACTGCTGACTACAATTTTCGATATGGCGCTCAAGGTTAGAAAAACCCCTCTCAAGTGCTTCTAGATCCTCATTATTGAGCTCTTCAACTTTTTTTCCGCCATGGTATTTCATCGCTCTAATTGTGGCAACAATAACTATCAAGCTAGGCTCTAGTCCTGTTTGTCGACACTTGATATCAATAAACTTCTCTGCCCCTAAGTCAGCACCAAAGCCTGCTTCAGTAACAACATAGTCAGCAATATCTATCCCTAATTGAGTAGCGACATAAGAGTTGCAGCCATGAGCAATGTTAGCAAACGGGCCTCCATGAATTAAGACTGGGTTATGTTCTAACGTTTGAACCAAATTAGGCTTAAAAGCATCTTTTAATAAAGCAGTCATAGAGCCTTGAGCCTTCAAGTCTTTTGCAAGTATTGGTGGCTTACCCTCATCGAGATTTTTTGCGACTTGTATTTCCCCCAACCTATAAGTTAAGTCATCTAGGGATGTAGCTAAGCAAAAAATTGCCATTACTTCGCTTGCTACAGAAATATCAAATCCAGCTTGATATTGGTACCGGGCATTATCTATATTGATCTTTCTCAAAGACCTATCATTCATATCTAAGCCTCTTTTAAAGGAAATTGCATCTGGATCAATACCTAGCTCATTCCCATGGTAGATATGATTATCAATCAGTGCTGCAAGAAGATTATTTGCTGAGGTAATGGCATGAAAATCTCCAGTAAAATGCAAATTAATATTCTCCATTGGAATTGCCTGTGCATATCCACCACCAGTAGCCCCTCCCTTCATACCAAATACAGGCCCTAATGAAGGCTCTCTTAAGCATGCTACGACACTTTTACCTTGACTTGCGATTGCATCAGTTAACCCGATGGTCGTTGTTGTTTTGCCCTCTCCTGCAGGGGTTGGGCTCATCGCAGTAACCAAGATTAATTTTGAGTTCTTTTTTCCTGTTTGCCCTAACTCTTTAGGGTTAATTTTTGCCATATAAGGACCAAAATTAATTAATGCCTTTTGAGTAATATTTATTTTTTTTGCTACATCTTCAATTTTTTGCAAATGTGCACTTTGTGCGATTTCTAAATCAGATTTCATGATAATTAATTTTTTCTAATTATAAAGAACTTATATTAGCGTAATTTCTAAATTTTGAGACGTCTTTTATTTAAGATTTTTTTTAAATCTTTCTCGCTTGTTTGTGGAATAAACATATGTATAAAGTCAGAGATAAATTTTCTTAAAAAGGTATCATGCCGTATACCAATATAGGTGGTACTGAGAGGAAATAAGTGACTAACGTCCCTGCTTATCATTTGATGGTCTTTAGATGAATCATAGGCCATTTCAGCAATAAGACCTATCCCCATATTAAGGCTGACATAAGTTTTGATAACATCTGCATCAATTGCGGTAAGCATTATATTTGGCTCAATATTTGCATTTTTAAAAACTTCAGAAACAATGGTGCTTCCTGTAAATGCATAGTCATAAGTTATCATTGGATAAGAGGCCAAATCTTCTAGAGTGATATGCGTAATTTTTGTTAGCGGATGATCTATTGGCATCACAATACAACGATTCCATTGATAACAAGGAATGGTGTATATATTTTCATTAAGGCCAATTGATTCAGTTGCAATTCCCACATCGGCCTCACCTTTGATAATCTGCTCAGTAACTTGTGATGGATTCCCTTGGTGTATGTTTAAATTAATATTTGGATATTTTTTTACAAATTCCTCAACAACTTTTGGAAGCTTATACCTCGCTTGCGTATGTGTTGTCGCGATTGTAAAAGTACCATGATCTTTTTTTGTATATTCATCTGAAATATATTTTATATTTTTAGATTCTTGAAGTATTGATTTAACAGAACCTAGCACGATTTCTCCTGGCTCAGTCAAGCCGATAAGTCTCTTACCGTTTCTTTGAAAAATTTTAATACCTATTTCATCTTCTAGTAGCTTAATTTGCTTGCTAACTCCTGGTTGGGAGGTGTGTAAAGCCTCAGATGCTTTAGAGATATTGAAATCAGACTGGACAATTTGATAGATACATCTTAGTTGTTGTAATTTCATATGCTAAAAAGTTATATAATTAGAAATTATTATTATTAAATAGTATATTAAATACTGTTATATTGCATGCAAATTTTTAATTTACTATTAACTTCAAATTACTTATCGTGCTTTTTGAATATATTTTTTCTGGATTTATTGTTGGGTCCCTTGTGGGATTAACTGGTGTGGGTGGTGGGTCCCTAATGACACCGTTGCTTGTTTTATTTTTTAAATTCCCAACTGCTATTGCCGTTGGCACAGATCTTTTATATGCAGCAATCACTAAATCTGCAGGTGCAATTTCACATCACAGATTAGGGCATGTTGATTGGAAAATTGTCAGAAATTTACTCATTGGAAGCCTGCCTGCGTCATATTTGGTTACTCATCATCTTAAAGATATTGACCTTTACTCATTACAAAATGTACAAATAATCAATACATCACTTGGAATAGCTCTAATATTGACCTCAATAGCCGTTTTATTTCAACCAATCATTATCCAAAAATCTGTAAAACAAAAACTCAAAACAAGCTTAAATATAAATACTCTAACTGTAATGTTAGGTATTTTTTTAGGAAGCGTTGTGACATTAACTTCCGTTGGGGCAGGTGCAATTGGGGTTACTGCATTGTTATTGCTATACCCAAAACTACAACTTAAAAAAATTATTGGAACCGATATCGCGCATGCTGTACCATTAACCTTTTTTGCTGGTATCGGTCATTTTAATTTAGGTACAATCGATATAAATTTACTCATGGCTTTGTTAATTGGGTCAGTTCCAGGTGTGATGATAGGCAGCAAACTTAGCGCCAAAATCGATGAAAAAATTTTACGATTTATATTGGTTATAATTCTTCTAGTTGTGGGTGTGCAATTAATATTTAAGGCTAATTATGTATAAATACGATTCCCTAGATCAAACTATAGTAAATGAAAGAGTGACCCAATACGAAGGTCAACTCGAGCGTTTTTTAAAAAAAGAGTTAACAGAAGAAGAATTTAGGCCGCTTAGACTTCAAAATGGCCTTTATATCCAGAGACATGCACCTATGCTTAGAGTAGCCATACCATATGGACTATTGTCTTCAACACAATTAAAAAAGCTCGCCGATATCTCAGTTAAATATGATCGAGGTTATGGTCATTTTAGTACACGACAAAATATTCAATTTAATTGGCCTAAATTGGAGGATACTCCTAAAATTTTAAAAGAACTCGCGAGTGTTGAGATGCATGCAATTCAAACTTCAGGTAACTGCATCAGGAATATTACTACTGACCAATTTGCAGGTGTTACGCCCGATGAAATCATTGACCCTAGATACCTAGCAGAAATTATTAGGCAATGGAGTACTTTTCATCCAGAGTTTGCGCTTCTTCCCAGGAAATTTAAAATTGCAATTACGGGCGCATCTAAAGATCGCGCAATTGTTCAAGCACACGATATCGGACTTGAAGTTTTTTCTGATATTAATAATGAAATGGCTATTAAGGTTTGGGTTGGTGGTGGTCTAGGCCGAACCCCTATTTTAGGCTCCGTTATCAAAGAAAGTTTATCCTGGAAGCATATTCTCACCTATTGCGAAGCGATTCTTCGTGTCTATAACCTTTATGGTCGAAGAGATAATATGTACAAAGCCAGAATTAAGATTTTAGTCAAAGCGCTCGGTATTGATAAATTTAAGCAGTTGGTTGAAAGAGAATGGGAATCTATCAAAGATGGTCCCAATACTATAGATGAGTCAGAAATTAGTAGGATTAAAGCTTTCTTTTCTGAGCCGAACTACAAAGCTAATAAAGAAAATAACCTAAAAAAACACATATCAAATAAATCTTTTTCCCAGTGGTTATTAAGGTGCACACATGGGCATAAAAAAAAGGGTTACAGATCAGTTACCCTATCACTCAAAAGTAACCATCAGGCACCTGGTGATGCAACATCAGATCAGATGAGGGCTGTTGCCTTGCTTGCAGAGCAATATAGTTTTGGTGAAATTCGTGTTTCTCATGAACAAAATCTAATTTTGGCTGATGTTTTGGAAGATAATCTTTTTGAGCTTTGGGAGAAAGCAAAGATTCATCAATTAACCACACCAAATATTGGCTTACTTACTGACATCATATGCTGCCCTGGCGGAGACTTTTGTTCACTTGCTAACGCAAAAAGCATCCCAATAGCAAAATCTATTCAGGATATCTTTGATGATATGGACTATCTTCATGATATAGGCGAAATAAATTTAAATATTTCAGGGTGTATGAACGCATGCGGGCATCATCATGTAGGCCACATAGGCATTTTAGGGGTCGATAAAGATGGAAGTGAATGGTATCAATTGACTTTAGGAGGGAATCAAGGAAACTTCGCAAGCATCGGTAAGGTAATTGGACCTTCTTTTTCTGAGGAAGAGATGCCAAAAATAATAAAAAAGATTATATCTACTTATGTTAAGAATCGACATCCAGATGAAATCTTTATTGATTGCGTTTCAAGAATTGGTCTTGATCCCTTTAAGAGGGAAGTTTATGGGGAGAAGGGGGGGGATATATGAGTTCTCAACTAATTTTAAATAATAGTGTTGTGAATGACGAGTGGCAATTAGTAATGCCACCAGAAGCTGAGACAGCAATTAAAAAACAAGCAGGTAAGGTTGTTATATTTAAATTAACTGGAGAAGGCTCACTAACAAAAGAACAAATCGAAAATAC
>JABHXS010000059.1 GCA_018657165.1 Nitrosomonadales bacterium | reverse complement strand
TACTATTGTCTATTACAGATAAATCAATTTCTTTGTTAAGGCACTTTTTACTAAAATAACCTTGAAAAATTATCATGTCACCCAAAGCCCCTTTAGCTTTTTGATAATCTAAAGACTGCTTCCAAGAAACACAATTTTTTTCACTTACTTGTATGTTATTTTTTATCTTTAAATATTTAAGGTCTGGTTTAGCTTCAATCTTAATTTTCTTGTTTTGAGAGATAAACTTAAAATTTACTGTATTTGATTGAATGGAAATTGCATTGGGTAAAACATTGTAAGCTCTCATTGGGTCATCATCAAAATCAATTGCATCAGGAAGTTTGCCAAAATAACTTTTGTTTAAAATTAAATTCCCCTCTATTTTTTTTATGCCTTTTTTTTGTATTTTTCTTATTAAAACTTCTAAATCGTTAATCGAAAAACTAGCATCTCCTCTACCAAAAAAGATTAAATCTCCTTGAAGTGTGTTGTCTTTTATTTCCCCTGTGTAGTAAAAATCAGATCTCCATTTATAATTAGGGCCCAACTCATCCAATGCAATAAATGATGTAATTATTTTTGTAAGCGAAGCTGGATTAAAATTCTTATTGCCATTGTGAATAATTGCCTTTTCTTTAGGGTTAGTTAAATTTTTTACTATAAAACTATAACTATCTTTTTTAAAATTATATTTACTCATTAATGCTTTGTATGATTCAGGTACTTCAGCATAGACAGAGACAGAAACAAAAATCCATAAATAAAAAAGAGTTTTTAAGATCGGCTTGTTATGTGATCGCATATAAAATTGCCTCACGCGTTATCTTTATCATTTTTTTAGCCTCAGATTCTTTAATGCAATAAGGCGGCATAAAATAAATAGTTTTATCTATTGGTCGAATTAATAACCCTTCATTTAAGGAAAACTCGACTACCTTATCCATTGAAACTTTCTGGTCTAGCTCAAATGCCCAAATCATTCCAATATTTCTAAGATTATAAATAGGAAGGCCTTCTAAGGATAAAAATAACTGATTTATCTTTTTTGATAATCTAAGATTTTTTTTCAGAATATTTTCAGATTCAAAAATTGATAATGTACCTAATGCTGCGCTACATGCTAATGGATTACCTGTATAGCTATGGGAATGAAGAAACCCTTTTTTTATATCATCATCGTAGAAGGCGTTATAAATTTTATCCGAAGTTAAAGTAACAGACATTGGAAGATATCCACCCGTCAAACCCTTTGACAAACAAACAAAATCTGGCGTAATTTGTGCATGTTGATGAGCAAACATTTTACCTGTTCGTCCAAATCCAACAGCGATTTCATCTGCAATTAGATGCACATCGAACTCATCACACAACTCCCTAACAGACGAAAGAAATCTAGCATCATATATACCCATCCCCGAGGCACATTGCACCATGGGCTCTAAAATTATACTAGCTGTCACATCATGATTTTTTTCAAAGATTTTTTTTAACTTTTTTAACTTTTCATCGAGGAACTCATCTATTGATTGACTGCTTTTTTTTAATCTTAAATCTGGTGAATCTGTCTTTATATAATTTTTTATTAAAGCGCCATAGTGAGACCTAAAAATTGGGACATCGGTGACTGCAAGTGCTCCTAGTGTTTCTCCATGGTAGCTATTTTCAAGATAAATATATTTGTTCTTTAAAGGAAAGCCGGTTTGGCTCCAATAATGAGTGCTCATTTTTAATGCAATTTCTACTGCATTCGCCCCATCACTCCCATAAGAACAATGACCTAGCTTAGTCAGCTTACTCAATTTTTCTGATAACTCTATTACTGGTGCATGCGTTAGCCCGGCTAACATTGAATGCTCAAGTGTATTAAGTTGTTTACTAATATATTTTTTTATTATTTTGTTGTTATGCCCAAATAAATTTACCCACCAAGAACTGGTGACATCAAGATACTTTTTTCCATCAAAGTCATAAAGCCAAACCCCCTTCCCTCTCGAGATTGGTATCAGCGGGAGGTTTTCATGATGCTTCATTTGTGTGCAAGGATGCCAAACAGACTTAACGCTTCTTTTTATATATATTTTATTTTTCATAAGTTTTATGGCGCTGGATTCATCACTTCGAGATGGATATTATCCACTTCTTGAATTAATTCATCATCAATAATATCTAACTCATAGGCTGAGATATTTTGCTTAAGTTGATTGATGTTTGTCGCCCCAATAACTGTACTGGTCACAAACCACTGTGAGTAAACAAAACTTAATGCCAACTCGGTCAAGCTTACATTTCTACTTTTAGCTAATGAATCATATTTTTCTATTGCCTTATTTACTCCGATCCTATTATATCTTTTAGCATAACCCGGAAACAGATTTACACGTCCATTTGCCATCGGGTCTTTAATATACTTCCCACTAAGGTGTCCAAATGCCAACGGCGAGTATGAAAAGAATGATAATTTCTCTCTAAAGAATATTTCAGTCATTCCTAGCTCAACTATTCTATTTAATAGGCTATAGCTATTTTGTAAATTACATACGAGAGGTAAATTTTTAATTTTTGCGAGTCTTATGAACTCCATTAAACCCCAAGGCCATTCATTTGACAATGCAAAATACCTCACCTTCCCTGATTTAATCAAATGTTCAATACTCACTAACTGCTCTTCAATTGAAACCCAATTAATTTTTTTTTCATTCAAATAGTCATCTTTTGGATCAAATTTATAGCCTCCAAACATAGGAACATTTCTCTCTGGCCAATGAAGATACAAAAGGTCAACATATTCAGTCTTTAGTCGTTTCAAAGAACCATTAACCGCATCGTTAATATTTTTATGATCCAGAGACTTTGGCCCCCCCCTAATCCAATCAATGGATCTCCTAGGCCCTGCAATCTTTGTAGAAATAACTAAATCTTCTCTTTTTTTACCTTTAAGCCAATTTCCAATAATTTCTTCTGTTCGATGACATGTATTGGCTTTGGGGGGCACTGGATACATCTCCGCAACATCTACGCTATTAATTCCTTTAGATACTGCATAGTCAAGCTGCTCAAAAGCATCACTTTGCGTATTCTGATCACCAAAAGTCATTGTCCCAAGCGTAATTGGCGAGACCCTTAACTCGGTATGACCGACATTTCTGTAGCTATTTTTTGTAAACATAAGACTTAAATTATAAATAAATTTAACGAAGACTTGAAATTTGTAGTGTTCATCCCTATTATTAGCACTCTAATAAATAGAGTGCTAGTTTTAGTCATAGGCTAACTCTAAATAAATTTTTTAATAAAGAATACACTACTAGGAGAACTTATATATGAAAATTCGTCCTTTACATGATCGCTTAATAGTAAGGCGACAAGAAGAAGAGCGTACCACCGCATCAGGAATTGTAATTCCAGAAAGTGCATCAGCTGAAAAACCAGATCAAGGTGTTGTTGAAGCTGTTGGTAATGGAAAGTTGCTTGAAGATGGTAACGTCAGAAAATTAGACGTAAAAGTTGGTGATAAAGTACTTTTTGGCAAATATGCCGGACAAGCGGTAAAGGTTGATGGTGATGAACTTCTAGTTATGAAAGAAGAAGATGTAATGGGAATTATTGAGTAAAAATTAAATACAAAATTAAAATAAACATATAAATTTGGAGAAAAATAAATGGCAGCTAAAGATGTAAGATTTGGTGACGAAGTTCGCCAAAAGATGGTAGTAGGTGTGAACACACTTGCAAATGCAGTAAAAGTAACCCTTGGTCCAAAAGGTAAAAATGTGGTCCTTGAAAGGTCATTTGGTGCCCCAACTATCACAAAGGATGGAGTCTCTGTAGCCAAAGAAATTGAGCTGCAAGACAAATTTGAAAATATGGGTGCTCAAATGGTAAAAGAGGTGGCATCAAAAACATCAGATAATGCTGGTGATGGAACTACGACAGCAACTGTTCTTGCTCAAGCAATTATTCGAGAAGGAATGAAATCTGTTGCTGCAGGTATGAATCCAATGGATTTAAAAAGAGGAATAGATAAGGCTGTGGAAGCTGGGGTCGATGAACTTCATAAACTAAGCAAACCTTGTAATACAAGCAAAGAGATAACTCAGGTAGGATCTATTTCTGCTAATTCAGATGCGTCAGTTGGTAAAATAATTTCAGATGCGATGGATAAAGTGGGCAAAGAAGGTGTAATTACAGTTGAAGACGGATCAGGTCTGACAAATGAATTAGATGTTGTAGAAGGTATGCAGTTTGATAGAGGCTATCTATCTCCTTACTTCATTAATAACAATGAAAGACAAATTGCATTACTTGAAGATCCTTATATTCTCTTGCATGATAAAAAAATATCAAACATTAAAGACTTATTGCCAGTTTTAGAGCAAGTTGCAAAAGCAAGCAAGCCGCTTTTAATCATCGCGGAAGAAATAGAAGGTGAAGCACTTGCTACTTTAGTAGTAAATAATATCCGCGGCACTATCAAGGTAGTAGCAGTCAAAGCACCAGGGTTTGGTGATAGAAGAAAAGCTATGCTTGAAGATATCGCAATCCTAACAGGAGGTACTGTTATCTCAGATGAGGTTGGCTTAACTCTTGAAGGTGTTAAGATTGAAGACCTTGGGCAAGCAAAGAAAATTGAGGTAGGAAAAGAAGATACTATTATTATTGATGGGGCAGCTTCTGTTTCAAACATTAAATCACGAATTGATCTAATCAAAGTGCAAATGGAAGAATCTACGAGTGATTATGATAAAGAAAAGCTTCAAGAGCGTATTGCTAAACTCTCAGGTGGTGTTGCAGTCATTAAGGTTGGAGCTACAACTGAAATTGAAATGAAAGAAAAGAAAGCTCGGGTTGAAGATGCTTTACATTCTACAAGAGCAGCTGTTGAAGAAGGCATTGTTGCTGGTGGTGGAGTTGCTCTTATTAGGGCAAAAAATGCCATTAGTAAGATTAAGGGAGATAACTCCGATCAAGAGGCAGGCATCAATATAGTTCTTCGTGCGATTGAGGATCCTCTTAGACAAATTGTATCAAATGCTGGTATTGAATCTTCAGTTGTAGTTAATAATGTAATATCTGGAAAAGGTAATTACGGATTTAATGCGGCTAATGAAACATATGGTGACATGGTTGAAATGGGTGTTTTAGATCCAACAAAGGTAACTAGGTCTGCACTTCAAAATGCAGCTTCTGTTGCTGGGCTTATGTTAACAACAGAGTGCATGATTGCTGATACACCAAAAGAAGAAGCGCCTGCAGCTGCAGTCCCTGATATGGGTGGCATGGGTGGCATGGGTGGCATGGGTGGCATGGGTGGCATGATGTAGTTTCAAAGAACTACGTTGAAATAAATAAAAAGGCCTCTTAATCGAGGTCTTTTTTTATAAAAGATACCAAAAAACTACTAACAAAAAAAAATTACTGTAGCATGTGTTTTTATGAATTTAACAACAATATCTAAAGCAATTTATGCGGATTTAAATGAAAAACAAACTGAAGCTGTCATGCTTCAAAGCCAATCAGCACTTGTACTTGCTGGCGCTGGAAGTGGTAAAACGAGGGTTCTGACATCAAGGATTTCTTGGTTAATTGAAAATCAACTAGCAAGCCCAGGTGCCATTCTAGCTGTTACGTTCACCAACAAAGCTGCAAAAGAAATGCTGACCCGAATTTCAACCCAACTTCCAATTAATACAAGAGGTATGTGGGTAGGTACTTTTCATGGGCTGTGCAATCGTTTTTTACGTAAACATCACGCAGATGCAAACTTACCCGAAATCTTTCAAATCCTTGATAGTGCCGATCAAAAATCAGCTGTCAAAAGAGTTATGAAGACTATGAATATCAATGAAGACCTAATTTCTTCAAAAGAGGCTATGTATTTCATTAATAACAATAAAGAGGAAGGTATTAGGTCGAAGCAGTTCAAAGCCTATGATGATATGTCTAAGAAACTCAATTCTATTTACGGTGCCTACGATGATCAGT
>JABHXS010000023.1 GCA_018657165.1 Nitrosomonadales bacterium | reverse complement strand
TGATTAAAAAAGTAAATTCAATTATTTCTGCCTCTTGGATTTATACGGCAGATAAAAATAATACACTTTTTGAAGATCATTCAATCGTGGTCTTTGAGGATAAGATTCTTGACATCCTTCCGACTATCGATGTTTTTGATAAATATGAAGCTAATGATGTATTTGCATTATCCGACCATATAATTATTCCCGGCCTCATTAATAATCATACGCACGCAGCAATGTCCCTACTAAAAGGATATGCAAATGACTTGCCATTAAAATCATGGTTGGAAAATTATATTTGGCCAGCAGAAAAAGATCATGTTGGTGAGGCTTTTGTTAAGGATGGCTCATTAATTGCTATGGCTGAAATGATCAAATCGGGGACAACGACCTTCAATGATATGTATTTTTTCCCTAATCAGACTGCAGAGGCTGCCGTTGAAATGGGCATACGCGCAAATATTGGTTTGGTTGTGACGGAATTCCAAACAAACTATGCAACAGACCCAGAGGATTATTTGAAAAAAGGTTTTGATTTTAGAGATCAATGGAGAGACGAGGAGTTAATTTCAACATCTTTGGCACCTCATGCACCATATACAACCTCAGATAAAACCTTAAGCCTTGTAGGCACATACGCAGAGCAACTTAATTTAACTATCCATACTCACCTTCATGAGACAAAAGAAGAAATAGCCGATAGCGTGAACCAATTTAATGTAAGCCCAATTCAAAGGTTTAATTCTCTCGGTTTGTTAGGGCCAAAGTTAGTGGCGGCCCACTGCACACATGTTGACGAGCAAGACTTGAATTTATTAAATCAGAACAATGTAAACGTCGTTCACAATCCTTCATCAAATCTTATTTTAGGGAGCGGCATTGCAGATATTTCAAAAATGCTAGACTTGGGAATAAATGTTTCAATTGGCACTGACAGCTCTGCAAGTAATAACAGGCTAGATATTCTTGAAGAATTAAGGATGGCTGCGCTTTTAGGAAAAGGTTTAAACTATAAGCCAGAACTGTTAGACACTAACACCACCTTTAAAATGGCAACATATAACGCTGCCAAATCTATGAATAAGCATCAGTCTCTTGGGTCAATTGAGTTAAATAAAAAAGCAGATATCGTTGCAATTGATTTAAATTCAATCTATGCACAGCCAGTCTATGATCCACTATCTAGCCTTCTATACAACGGGAACCAAGGGGGTGTAGATTATGTCTGGATCAACGGAGCGTTAAAACTAAATGCAGGTCAATTGGAGAATATTGATTTAGAAAGATTAATAAATATAGCAAAGTCATGGAAAAAAAAGATAAAAGTAACGTAGATATTAAAGAGATAGAAAAATTCAACTTGTTGGCTCATAAATGGTGGGACCCAACAAGCGAATTTAAGCCACTTCATGAGATAAATCCGTTGAGATTAAGTTTTATAAAATCATCCGTGACTATTAAGGGTAAAAAAATATTAGATGTTGGTTGCGGTGGAGGTATTCTTTCGGAATCACTTGCTAGAGAGGGGGCGGTTGTTACGGGGATAGACCAAGGAGAAAAGGTTATTCAGATAGCTAAACTTCACGCGAATGAAAATAATATAAAAGTTAAATATAAACATATTAATATCGAAGATTTTTATAAAAGTACGGATGAAAAATTTGATGTCATCACCTGTTTGGAGATGTTAGAGCATGTTCCTGATCCTAACTCAATAATTTACACATGTTCCAGATTATTAAAACCCGGAGGTAAGATATTTTTTTCCACAATTAATAAGAATTTAAAAGCATTTTTATTTGCAATCATTGGTGCAGAATATATTTTAAATTTATTGCCAAGAGGTACACATGAGTACAAAAAATTTATTAAACCTAGCCAACTACAAAGCTGGGCAAGGAATAACTCCCTCTCATTTGATTCTATTGTAGGGGTGACATATAACCCAGTTACACAAAAGTATAAATTATCTCAAGATACTTCTGTTAATTACATTGTCGAAGCATCATTAATTGATGATTAAAAAGGTTCTATTTGATTTGGATGGCACATTTGTTGACTCCGCACATGATCTAGTTAAGAGTGCAAATGATCTTTATGCTCAGTATAATTTTCCTTCAATCACATTTAAAGAAGGTCGTGAGGTTGCGTCTGATGGCATACAAGCTTACTTAAACCTTCGCTTCAATAAAGAGACTGATAATTTTGTTTCACTTTCACTTGAATTCATCAATATTTATAAGGGAAATATTTTAAATAATCCAATCCTGTTCGATGGTATTTCGGACCTAATTAACCTACTTGATAAAAAAGCAGTAGGATGGGGAATTATCACAAACAAACATCGTTGTTTTGTTGAAATGATTTTAAAATTTATTGGCCTTGATCAAAGATGTGAAATTTTAATCTGTGGTGATGACGGAATTAAACCAAAACCTTCCCCTGATATGCTTATTTCAGCATGTAAATCTTTAAAGGTTAAATCTAATGAAGTTGTTTATGTCGGGGATGCACACAAAGATATGTGCTCATCAAAATCAGCAAATATATTTTCAATTCTTGCATGTTATGGGTATTTAAAAAATGAGGATGAAATAGAAAGCTGGGGTGCGGATGCGACAATTAATCATCCTTCGGAAATAGTAGATTTAATAAAAATTTAAATTAATTTTTTGCGTTCCACAATAGATTGAGCCAAGGTGCCAGAATCAACATATTCAATTTCACCACCCATCGGAAGCCCTCTTGCAATTCTAGTGACATTTATTTTACTTTCCTTCAGAAGTTCGGCAATATATTGAGCTGTTGTATTTCCTTCTGTAGTGAAATTTGTTGCAAGAATTATCTCATTGATATCACTTTTTCTAATTCTTTCAAGTAGCTTGTTAATATGAATTTCTTTAGGACCAATCCCATCAAGTGGAGAAAGCCTACCCATAAGCACAAAATACATACCTTTGTATGAGTGAGTCTGTTCCAGCATTAATAAATCAGTGGGCATTTCCACGACGCAAAGTGTATCTGAAAGTCTTTCTTGTGAATCACAAATTGAGCAGGTATCTTCTTCAGTGAAGTTGTTACATAGCTTACAATGGCCAAGCTTTTTTAATGACTCTTCTATTGAGCTTGCGAGATTATGAGCTCCCTTCCTATCTCTTTGTAATAAATAATAGGCTAATCGGAGCGCAGACTTTGGACCAACGCCTGGAAGACATTTAAGTGATTCTATTAAGTTTTCTAGTGTGTTATTAGTCTGCATAAGACTAGAAAGGTAAATTCATTCCCGGGGGAACTAAGCCTCCCATTTTTTGTGAAGAGGTAGTTTCAACCTTATTTAGGGCGTCTTTGAAGGCAACCATAATCAAGTCTTCTAGCATCTCTTTATCTTCAAGAAGGGTGGGGTCGATATCAATTTTTTTAATTTCATGTTTGCATGAAATAGTAATTTTAATTAATCCATTACCGGAGGTTCCTTCTACATCTATATTTGCAAGTTCAGCCTGTGCTTTTTGAAGATTTGCTTGCATCATTTGTGCTTGCTTCATTAGGTTACCCATACCACCTTTAGCCATATTATTTTCCTTTATTATTTATTGGTTCAATACTTGTTGGTACAACTTGTGCATCAAAATTTTCAATTAAATCTTTAACGAATCCATCCTTCATCATAGCAGATTCAGTTTCTTTTAATAACTTGGATTTTTCATCAGAGCTCTTAATAGCAGGCGTTTCTTTAACTTGATCAACTAGAATTTTAACTTTAATTTTTTTATTAAAGTGATTAATTATCGACTCTTCAAGTTTTTTAATATAGTTTTCCTGCATTAAATGGCTCTTATTTGAGTCCAATGTAAGTTCAAAAATATAGTTTTGATAAGTTTTAAATTCACATTCCTGTGCTAAGGAATTAGCAATTCCAAGCTTAAGATTTTTTACTAATTCATGCCAATCACCATCAAATTCTTGTGGATCCTTGAGTTCACCCTTTATCTGAGCTTGAGAATTTTTTTTTTCTAAACTAGCCTTGCTGGTTGATTCTATTTTTCTCTCCGGTATCTTTGATTCTATCTTTTCTGATTGCATGGATGGAAAAAAAGCCAACATTCTCAGTAAGGTCGTATTAAAGCCTGTTAATAAATCGGGTGCAAGATAGATATCTTTTTTACCATTTATCACAATCTGATAAAGGAGCTGAAGTGTTTCGGCTGTATATAATTTACTAAGTTTTTTTATTTCATCATCATCCAGAAAGCCTTGAGATTTACTCGGAGCTACTTGATAGACTGAAACCTCATGAATTAGTCTAGCGAGGTCATCCAGTGTGCTATCCAGTGCAATATTTTTATTATTCATTTCACAGCTAATTTTGATTAGTTCATCACCCTTGTTATCCGCTAGTTTGTATAAGATATTTGTTAGAAAATCATTGTCGACGATGCCTAGCATCTCACTAATTTTTTGTTCTGATATTTCATTGCCTGAATATGCAATCGCTTGATCGAGTATTGAGAGAGCGTCCCGCATACTACCCTTTGCTGATTTAGCAATCAGGCCTAGAGCTTTTTTTTCATACTTAATTTTTTCTTCTGTCAAAATCATATCAAGGTGACTTGAGATTTTTTCAATCACCATCTGTTTTAAGTTAAATTGCAGGCATCTTGATAAAACTGTTACAGGCACTTTTTCTGGGTCAGTGGTGGCGAGAATAAACTTGATATGTTCCGGTGGCTCCTCAAGTGTTTTTAGCATTGCATTAAATGCGCTATTTGAGAGCATATGCACTTCATCAATAATATATACCTTAAACCTGCCTGAGGTAGGAGCATATTGTGAGTTTTCTAAAAGCTCTCGCATTTCATCAACTTTTGTATTTGATGCAGCATCTACCTCGATAAGGTCAACAAAATTACCTTTATCAACTGCAAGGCAGGAAGAGCATTCACCACAAGGTTTTGATGATATACCCTTTTCACAATTCAGTGATTTTGCAAGGATTCTTGCTAAGGTTGTTTTACCAACACCCCGAGTGCCGGTAAATAAGTAAGCATGATGCAATCTCTCTTGATCAAGGGCGTTAATGAGTGCTTGCACAGTATTCTCTTGACCAACAAGAGTATCAAAATTTTTTGGACGCCATTTTCTAGCTAATACTTGATGTGACATTTATGCGTTTAATCTTAAATGAAAAAAATGGCGAGCCAGACCCCCGGCACTTGTATCCTTAGTTGTGGCTGCTTGCTTCCGCATCTGACCAGGTTGGCTAAATCGCAATGCGAGGAGGCCCGCCACTTTCAATTTTACCTTACTTTATAATTTTTTTTTACTAATTTAACCACAATGTTTTACTGGGTGATCTTTAAGGTAATCCCATTCTTCATCCGTATAAACTCTTGAGTGAATAATAAATCTAAG
>JABHXS010000155.1 GCA_018657165.1 Nitrosomonadales bacterium | reverse complement strand
TGCTCTCCAGCCAACCCAACCATTATTTGGTAAGCATTTTTGATTTAGTTGATTTCCGGTTAGCCGTTGATAGGCCTTTAAGTTTTTTTTAAAATCATCTTCAGACAGCTGGTTATTATCATTGCTACGGCCATAAGTTGAGCCAATGACATCGACCCCGTTTACATCGGGTATAAGGTAGCCCTTATCCGAGATAATTTCTTTAGCCTGAGTATCCTTTTGCCTAGGAATCCAGTTGACCTGACCTCTGGTTTTTTTTAAATCTAGATTGTTAAATAAATTTACATGGCCTAGCGAAAATGAATTGCAGAAGATTAAATTCGACGCACTATGCTCATGCAAATTTTGACAACCTAAAAACCATTGATTTTTCTTATAAGAAATTTTTTTTACTTCTGATTTTGCAATAAGTTTTATATTTTTATGCTCAATTAGAACGGAGCAGATTTTTTTTGGAGACACCCAACCGCCATACTTAAAGAAGATACCTGTCTTGCTATTAATAGAATATTTTTTGTTAATGATATCTTCTGGTAGATATTTAAAAGCTGCCTTAACTACGTCAATTTTAGCCATCATTTTAACGAGTCGCTCAGCGACGCCTATGTCATAAAGTTTTACCACACCCTCCAAAAGTGCATTTTTTTTAGAAAAGTTAAATTCTTTGACAAGGCGATATGAATATTTCGAAGCTTCGATCATAAGTGAATTATATCTTGGGTTGTTTAGCATAAAATGTGGAGACATCTCAACGGCCTTGTTATGAAAAATATCGATCTCATCATGGGCATTTCTATCTAATAAGGTGACTTGATAATTCTTTTTTGCAAGATGGAAGGCAAGACTAGAGCCTGCAATCCCTGCACCCACAATAAGAGCGGTTTTAGCCTGAGCGCTCATAAGGCATTTCTATCGTATGGTTTTGTTATGTATAAATGATTCATGTCAGGCGTGCGGATAAAACTTCACTTTTTTTAAATATAATATTAACGCATTCCAATAAATACTGATAATTGTCTTCATACCCATTGGCACTGAAAGGAATAGTAGCTTATTCAATGAATATGAGCTCCATGACTGTCTTGTCATTTTTAATGTGGCAGTAAAATATTTTTTTTGATTTTTGGAGCACTCCATGGAGGTAAATAAAAAATCTTTTGGCTCTGTAAATTTCCAAATGTATTCTAGATCCATCGGCAGGAAGGGGGACACATAAAAGTCTTTTTTAAACTCAAAGGTTTTAGTTCCCCCCCTTATTTTTCTACAATCGTGAACATAGGCATGCCGTTCCCCCCAGGGGGTATTTGTAATATGAGAAACAATCGCAGTTAATTCCTTTTTTTTGTTATAGCAATAGTAAAAACTGACAGGATTAAAACAGTAACCAAAATATCTTATTGTGGTAAGCAGGAATACCTTTCCATCAACCTTGCACTTTAAATTTTTAGTAATTAATTTTATAATTTCTTGTTTAATGGGTTTTGAGGTATCCCCAAAGAAATCCTTCCTCCGAAAGGATGCTAAGTTAGGTTTTTCATAACTCCAAAAAAGACGCTTATTAAATGCACTTTTAATTTCATCAAGGTCAAGAAATAACATGGTGGTTCTATAGCTAAAAGAATATTGTGGGCCTTTTGTTCTTGAGTGAGATATTGTGCCTTTGTAGATTGAATGCATGGTAATTGCTTAATGTTGTGTTATGCCAAACCTGATCGAAAAATCAGGCACAAATTGACTTTCATATAATTTAATTAATCCTTTTATCATAAAGTTTATTTTTTGGGTTTTACCGATATTTATTCTTTTAGATTATAAATGAAAGAGGCCTCGCACCTTATCCATTAAAAAATATTTTTTTATATTGGGTATAATTATAAATAGTTACAATTTTATACAGTATATTTATTTGATAAATTTCAGGGCTAAAAAACAAAATGATTGATGAAATTATAGGTTTTTATAAATTTCTAGGCTTAAGTTATGATCTAACCGCAGCATTAGCAATAATGCATGTTGTGCTCATGATTTTCGGCCTTGCTTTTTTAGC
>JABHXS010000095.1 GCA_018657165.1 Nitrosomonadales bacterium | reverse complement strand
TCATGATTAAAAAGAAAATAATAAGTAACTTATACTTATTCTTCAATGTAGTGTTCTCGGCATATTTAATTTAAATTTAGGGATATCGACATCAAAGCTTGCTTCAGCATCAGTTAGCATGGTGTATGATCCCCACATAAACCCTGATGGCGTACTAATTTCTGTAAAACTAGAATAAATATAAACTTCACCAGGAGGGATTGTCGGTTGTTCGCCAATCACACCTTCGCCTTTTACTTCAAATATTTCAGATTTTGAATTCTCAATAATCCAGTGCCTACTGACTAGTTGGACAGTTTGTAAGCTATCATTTCTTATTTCAACCTCATAAGAAAAAACATACTTGTTAAATTCAATCATTGAATTTTTTTCTATGAAATGTGGGGTGACTTTAACTAAGACCTGAGGATTAGTGCTTTCTTTCACTTAATTAACCCCGAAGTTGGTGAGCTTGGTGTCGCTTGATAAAACTTTTTTTCCATTCTCCCTGCTAGAAATGCATCCCTTCCAGATTCAATTGCCTTTTTCATAGCCTGAGCCATCAAAACAGGGTCATTTGCAGCTGCAATTGCGGTATTCATTAAAACCCCATCGCAGCCCAGCTCCATAGCAATAACGGCATCTGAAGCAGTTCCAACCCCAGCATCTACAATTATAGGAACTTTTGCATTATCAATAATAATTTCTAAATTATGAGGATTTAAGATTCCCATTCCTGAACCTATTAGTGATGCTAGAGGCATGATTGCACAACAACCTATATCTTCAAGTTGTTTCGCAATGATGGGGTCATCAGAGGTATAAACCATAACATCGAAGCCTTCTTTGATTAAAGTTTTAGCGGCTTCTATAGTCTCAACTACATTAGGGTACAGTGTATTGGGGTCACCCAATACTTCTAACTTGACAAGGTTATGCCCATCTAACAATTCTCTCGCGAGACGTAATGTTCTTATGGCCTCATCTTTTGAGTAGCATCCTGCTGTATTTGGCAAATATGTATATTTTTCTTTAGGTATGAAATCTAATAAAGACTTTTGTTTTGCATCTTGACCGATATTTGTTCTTCTAATAGCAACAGTTACAATTTCAGCCCCACTTTCCCCAATTGCCTTTTGTGTTTCTTCAAAATCTTTATACTTACCTGTACCGACTAGAAGCCTCGATACATAATATTTTCCTGCAATTAATAATTTATTTGATTCCATTTTTTTAACCACCACCCACAGCCACAACAATCTCTAGTTTGTCGCCATCCTTTATAAGTGTTTGCGTGAAATTTCCTTTTGAAATTATTTCTCCATTATATTCTATGGCAAATTTTTTTTCAGTTAATGCCAATTCTTCGATTAATTTAGATAGAGATATTTGTTCAACCTCAAAATATTTTTGTAGCCCATTTACATGAATTTTCATCAGATTAATTTTTATTTAAAATATTTAAAAAAATTGAATTTCATTTTAATAACCTTTATCATATAACAGTAATTAGGACAAAATCCTAATTAAATTTAAATTCCCAAAAGGAAAAATTAAGTGAAAAATAAAAAAACAATTTCTAAAGTAAGCCAATCTTTCAATAAAGCTTCTGGACCAAAATTAAAAAATCAAGTTAATCCTGAAGTAAAAGAAAAAAAGAAAACAAGCCATAATAATTTTTATAGAGCGTTAGAAGCATTTTCTGATTGCGTTTAACCTCTTATTGTTCTATTAAACAAACTAAAGCTAAGTTGGTAACAGAGCGATGCTATTTCTGCATCATACCTGTCTTCCCCATCACGCATGAATGCATGTTGAGCATTAAATTCATGCCAACTAAACTTGATTGAAGTATCTAATAGTTGATTATATATTTTTTTTCTATCCTCAGTAGGTACATGATTATCTTGTTTCCCCCAAATCATTAATAATTCACCTTTAATATCCTCTAGACGCTCCATACTATGTTGGCCAGGTTTATTCGGAATAGTATTTGTATGAAGATCTGTCGCATAAAAACAAGCTGTTGCTTTGACACTTGGATTAAGAGCGGCTCTAAACGCAAGATGTCCACCTATGCAAAAACCCATTGCTCCGATATTTCCATTTGACCACTTTTGGGTCTTTACCCAATCGACCATAGCTTGATTATCAGTGTCATATGCTTGAACGTCCTTTTCAGATTTATCAGCATTGCCTTTGTCTCTGCCTGCATCATCATAATTAAGCACGGTACCAATTTCATTCAGCTCATGAAAAACTTCAGGTACCAAAACTATAAAGCCATGGCTCGCCATAATTTTTGCAGCTCTTTCAATAGGGCCTGTTTGTTGAAAAATTTCTGAGTAAAATAAAATAGCAGGAAACTTAGACTCTGATTTTGGTCTGTGAACATAAGTTCTCATTGTTCCTGTTGGTGTCTTTAAATCTACAAATTCAGATTGTATTCTCATGATTACCTTTGTTATAAAAAAAGTTTATTTTACTTTAAAAAGAATAGAAATATTAAATAGAAGTGTAACTAATTAATAATCTGCGCTTCGTCCTGTTGAGTAATTCATAGGGATATCATTCTGCCATTCACCACAATCTTCACATTGATGATCTTGCATGGTGGGGCAAAAATGTAAATTTTCGCTTTTACATACTTCACACTTCAAATGCCGCTTGTCTTTATGAAGCTCATTTGCAACTTTCGAGCTTCCTAACCCATATTTGTTATCCATTACCTACCTCGCAGATTTTGGCAACCTATATGATTAATTTACTCTTACTTTTTATGTTGAGCAACCCTAAATTATGTTTGTTTTAAACATTCACTATAAAAAATAGAACCATCCTTTTTAACGGTCGTTGTTTGTTCATTAAAAATTAATTTAGTAATGCCATTTGAAAATACATTAGAAATTTCTGTTTGATAAAGTTTAATCTCATTTTTTGGAAAGATTATCCAAAGGCTTTTCTTCTCATCACCAATATATTGGATATAAAAATATTTATTTTGATTGCATGTATATTTTATAGAATCTTCAGGTGTTGAATCTATCTCAGCGCCATCTTCAAAAATTTCATCAATGGAATATCCTTTTGACGCACAGCCAGTAAGAAGGAATAAAAAAATTACATTTAAAATAAATTGATGCATATCGATATTTAGTTTGCTATGAGCGTTTTATGATTGTTTAAGCTCATTATTATACCAATACTAGCTAATGAAACTACCATAGATGTCCCTCCATAGCTCATAAAAGGGAGAGGTAAGCCGACAATAGGAACTAACCCACTAATCATAGCAATGTTGACAAAAATAGCACTAAAAATTGAAACACCTAAGGAAGCTGTTAAAAGTTTTGAAAACGTATCTTGCATATGATTAGCTAAGATAAATATTCTATAGATGAAAAGAAGATATAAGATAAAGATGATAGCTATACCAAAAAAACCAAATTCTTCAGAATAGACAGCAAAAATGAAATCCGTATTGGCCTCAGGTAAAAATTGTAAATTTGTTTGAGAGCCCTCAGCCCAACCTTTCCCGAATCCACCCCCTGAGCCTATTGCAATCATTGATTGAATTGTATGGTAGCCAGTGCCTAAAGGATCAGTAAAAGGATCAAGCATATTTAAAACTCTATTTTTTTGATAAGCATGAAGGTTCATCCATATGATAGGAGAGCTAATTATTGTTATGACCGTGGAGGTAAGTATGAGGCGCCAAGGTATACCTGCTAAAAAAATTATAAGCAAACCCGATAAGGCAATCATGATAGATGTTCCTAAGTCAGGTTGAAGGAAAACAAGATATACCGGAATAAAAATAATAAAAACTGCCAAAAAGTGGATTCCTAGTGAAATATTATTTTGATTGTTTTTGTAAAGCCAAGCAATCATTAGTGGCAAGGTAACCTTTAGTAGTTCAGAGGGTTGGAGATTGATCGCCCCAAATGCTAACCACCTTTTTGCCCCATTGCTTTCTACACCAAAAAAATGAACTAAAACTAATAGCAATAAGCATAACAAAAACAAAATGGGAGCATATACAAATAAAATTCTAGGGTTAGTAAAAATTAATATCGAAAAAATTAATAGCCCGACAAAAATATTTGTAATTTGATTAATTATAATATTTGGTGAATCTAAATTACTCCCTGATAGCGTGATCAGACCAAAACTAAGAATAAAAAATATGACAGCTAAAAGTGGCACATCAATTCTTTTCTTATATTGCTGTAAGATTTTTAACATAAATTTTTATTTTTCTAAGTAGGCATCTAAAATTTCTTTTGCGATAGGTCCAGCCACTGATCCTCCATGACCTCCATTTTCAACGATAACAGCGATGACGATTTTAGGGTTAATAGCAGGGGCGTAGGTAATAAAGAGCGCATGGTCTTTAAGACTATCCGGGAGTATATCTTCATTATATTCTTCATCTTTTTTTAAACCAAATAATTGTGCTGTTCCAGTTTTTGATGCCATTTGGTAATTAGATTTTTTGCCTAAAAAAGCAGCAGTCCCGCCTTTTTTTGTTACATTGATCATGCCTTCTTTGACCCATTTCAGATCTTCATCTTTATAGCTTTGTTTTCCCCATTCATCTTTTTCTTGGTCTTGTTTGATTCCATCAATATTGAGAATCAGGTGAGGCTTGATTGATAAAGTTGGGTTTGCAAGTTTTGCAGTTGCATTTGCAAGCTGAAGGGGGGTGACAAGTGTGAACCCTTGTCCAATTGCAGTAATAGCTGTTTCTCCCGCGTACCAGCGCTGATTAAACCTCTTTTTTTTCCATTCTTTACTAGCAATTAAACCACTTTTTTCACCATTAATATCAATCATTGTTTTTCTTCCAAAGCCAAAATCATTAAGCACTTTATTTAATTTAGGAATTCCTAACTCGAGACCTAATCCATAAAAAAAAGTATCGCATGAGACGGTAATGGCTTTAATGATATCTACAGTTCCATGCCCCCCTCTTTTCCAATCTCTAAAGACTTTGGAAGAATTTGGCATCTTAAATCGACCGCTATCAAAAATAGAAAAGGGCGGTTTTCTAATATTGTTATTAAGTGCAGCAAGCGCAACAAATGGTTTTAGTGTTGAGCCCGGAGGATAAAGCCCAGCAGTGACTCTATCAAGCATAGCTTTGGAGCTCTTTTCATTTAGATCAGCCCAAGCTTCATGACTAATTCCATTTGTGAATAAAGATGGATTAAATGTCGGCTGGCTCACATAAGCAAGTACTTCGGCATTTTCTGGGTCGATGGCAATTAGCGCCCCCTTTTTTTCTCCAAATGCATTTTCAGCAATTTTTTGCAATCTGTAATCAATTGTTAAATTTATATCCTTTCCAGGAACAGGTTTTCTCTCTCCTAAAGTCCTTATAACATTTTGTCTAGCATCGACTTCAATCTCTTTAAAGCCAGGAGTGCCTTGTATTAAATTTTCATAGAATTTTTCGGTGCCTGATTTGCCTATATGAGAGCTTCCTAAATACTGACGGGTTAAATTTTGTTTTTTTATAAAATCTATATCTTTTTCATTAATTCTATTTATGTGTCCAATAATATGTGCTGAAGATTTTCCGTTGGGGTAGTCTCTGATAAATCTTTGTTTTAGGGTGAGTTCTGGAAATAGATATTGGTGCGCTACAAAACTAGCAATTTGTTTATTTGTAAGAGAAAAGGCGATGGGAGCTGTATTTTCATATAAGTAACTAATTCTTTTATTTGTAATATCAAAGGTATCAATCTCGATATTTAATTTATTTTTTAAGCGATCTTTTATCTCAGCAAGGCCAGAAAAAGAAGCGCGGTCTATTTCTAGCGAATGAACCAGCTTGTTATCAGCTAAAATTACATTATTTCTATCAAGAATTAGACCACGTTTGGGAGGAATTGGAATAACCTTAATACTGTTGCTCTTACTTAGTGCGTTAAATCTATCGTATTGAATAATCTGTAAATAAAATATTTTTGATAAAAGAATAAACAACAGAAATGTTAATAATCCAAAAAGTATCTGAAGTCTTTTTTTAAAAATATATTTAAAGCGATAATTATCCAAAATTTAAATTACTGACCGTAAGTTTTTTCATAAAGTAACTGAAAGATAATGAATACGAAAAAAGTTATCCCTATATCAAAAAGGTAAGAATAAGAATTAAATTTTTGAGATAGTATGGACAAAATTATTACGCCCAAACTAATAAGTATAAATTTAAAAAAAATAGCTTGTATTTGTGATGGTATTGAAAAGTAGTTTTTTAAAAAAGCCTGTAAGCCGAATAACGTTAAGAATGTCAAAGTATATTGTCCTAAAATTGATCCAATTAAAATATCTACCAAGATACC
>JABHXS010000126.1 GCA_018657165.1 Nitrosomonadales bacterium | reverse complement strand
GGAAGAGAAATCTTTGAGACTTGGTATAAAGGTTCAATGATGGTGCAGTCTGGCCTACCTCTTGAAAAAATTATCACCCATCGTTTTTCATATAAGGATTTTCAAGAAGGATTTGATGTCATGAGATCAGGACAGTCTGGAAAAGTGATACTTGACTGGACAAATTAAAATATAAATATCAAAGAAGGAGTCAAATGAGTTTCGACAAAGTAAGAAAAGGGCTAGCGGAAGACTTAAAGGAAATAAAAGAAGCGGGTTTATGGAAAACTGAAAGGAATATTAACTCAAACCAGACAAACCATATTTCCCTTGAAGACGGACAGCAGGTTACAAATATGTGCGCTAATAATTATTTAGGGTTAGCAAATGATCAAAGAATTATTCAGGCAGCAAAGGATAGCTATGATCATTGGGGTTATGGCCTAGCTTCAGTCAGATTCATTTGTGGCACGCAAACAATTCATAAAATGCTAGAAAAAAAAGTGAGTGAGTTTTTAGGAATGGAGGAGACTATCCTCTATGCGGCCTGTTTTGATGCGAATGGAGGTCTTTTTGAAACTATTTTAACAGCAGAGGATGCTGTGATATCTGATGAGCTAAATCATGCCTCAATTATTGATGGCGTAAGACTGTCAAAAGCACAAAGGTATCGTTACAAAAACAACGATATGAGCGACCTCAGATCTAAACTTATTGAAGCTAAAGAGAAGGGTGCTAGAAGAACCTTAATCACAACCGATGGTGTTTTTTCGATGGATGGAACGGTCGCTCAATTAGATAAGATATGTGACCTTGCTGATGAATTTGATGCAATGGTTCATCATGATGATTGTCATGCAACTGGATTTATGGGTAAAGCTGGTAAAGGTGTTCATGAATACTGTGGCGTTATTGACCGGGTAGATATTATCACCAGTACATTTGGTAAGGCATTAGGGGGTGCTTCAGGAGGATTCACCTCTGGCAGAAAAGAGATTATCGATATGCTTAGGCAGCGCTCAAGACCTTATCTATTTTCTAATACATTAGCCCCTTCAATTTGTGCGGGCTCACTAAAAGCGATTGAGATTCTAGAGGCTTCGACAGAATTGAGAGATACATTAGAAGACAACACCCATTACTTTAGAAAAGGGATGCAAGAGGCAGGATTTGATGTTGATGATGGGGATCACCCTATTGTCCCAGTCATGCTTGGAGATGCAAATTTAGCTCAAACGATGAGCCAAAAGCTTCTTGAGCATGGAATTTATGCAATTGGTTTCTTCTATCCTGTTGTTCCCAAAGGTAAAGCGAGAATTAGAACGCAAATCTCAGCCGCCCATACAAAAGATGATTTGGATAAAGCAATCAAAGCTTTTGCAACAATTAGAGATGAGTTGCAAAATTAAATTTGGAACCTCTACATTAAAATTATTTTAAAGTTATTGTTCTTATTTTGGGTTGCATTATCCTTCCATGCTAATGCCTTGCAAATAGGTGACCAAGCACCAAACTTTGTTGCCAACTCGACCAAAGGTGAAATAGACTTTTATGGCTGGAGCCAAAATCAATGGGTTATTCTTTTATCTCACCCAGGTGATTTTACTCCTGTTTGCACAACAGAATTAGCTGAAGCTGCAAAACTTCAGCCCCTCTTAAATGAAAAAAATGTAAAAATATTAACCTTAAGTGCAGATTCAGTTGAAGACCATCTTGAATGGATTGAGGTAATAAATAACTATAAAAATAAAACAACCCCATCAGATGATTTAAAAAATTTACTTTTGGGTATCGATGGTGATACAGATGTAAACTTTCCAATAATATCCGATCCAGACTTAACAGTTGCTACACTCTACGGGATGTATCATCCAAAGGCTAAGCCAAATGTAGGTGCATTAGGAGGTGAAAACAAATCAACTATTAGGGCAGTTTTTATTATAGATCCGAATAAAAATATTCAAGCCATGCTGACTTACCCAAAAAATATTGGGCGAAATTTTAATGAAATTATACGAACAATTGAAGCCCTTCAAATATCCTCTGAGCTCAATGTTTCTACGCCTGCTAATTGGGAATTTGGTGATGATATCATCGTTTCAAATGACATACCTGATGAAGATATTAAAGAAAAATATGAAGTGGAGGAATATAATTTGTTTGAATCATTCTTAAGAACTATTAAACAACCGGGCTATTACGATGGCAATGATGCTAGAAGGAAACGTGTCAGAAATTAGTCGATTGATTGCTATTTAAAAAACGCCACTGCCCCAGTGGTAAATTTCCTAAACTGATGTCTCCAATTCGCACCCTCTTTAAACTAGTTACTTTGAGATTCACCATTGCACACATCTTTCTGATTTGACGATTACGCCCCTCAGTCAATATAAATTTTAACTGATTTTCATTTTGCCAGGTTACTTTTGCAGGCTTTAATTTGTAACCATCTAAAGTAAGTCCATGATTTAAAAGAATTAAATCTTGATTAGATAAATTACCCTGGACCTTCACTAAATATTCTTTTTCAACCACGACATTTTCGCCAATAATTTTTTTAGCAATGGTTCCATCCTGAGTCAATATAAGAAGTCCCGTAGAATCGATATCTAATCGCCCTGCCGGTGCCAGGCCCTCCTTATTAAATAGAGGGTTACGCTCATTTAGCTCTTGCGAAAAATAATTATCTGAAATTATTAAATCTGACGCGGGTTTAAATTCCTTGTCATCATCAAGATGAGAAATATAGCCTACAGGCTTGTTAAGAAGAATCGTTAATTTTTTTGATTGTTTAAGCTTAGCTTTTTTATTCAGCTCAATTTTTTGTGAACGATAGGCCTTGGTTCCAAGTTCGTTAATAACTTTTCCATCAAGCAGAACGAGTCCTTGCTTTATATATTCATCAGCCTCCCTCCTTGAACATAGTCCAAGTTCTGATAATATTTTTGAAATACGAACTTGTTCCATAATAGGCTATTTACTTAAGTAAGGGTTT
>JABHXS010000099.1 GCA_018657165.1 Nitrosomonadales bacterium | reverse complement strand
CCCTAAATAAATAGAATTAAGGACTGAAAAAAAATTTAAAACAATTTTACGAAAATCCATAATTTATCTTAATAAAATTAATTGGGGAACTGCTGTTTTATCAACCCAAACAATAGCATTTTGCTTGAATGTGTTACCAAAATTTTTTGCAACAGACAAAGACATCCCCATAACAAAAAAACTTTTTTCACCAGGCCATTTGTTATCTGGACAAATGCCTTCCGCCAGAATGAAAGTAAAATTTTGAGAACGTAAATTTTTTTCTAATTCTTCGTTCCCCCTTTTGTTATTAGAAATATCTGTTTCAACGCCCTGAGGGTTGTATGCGGTTAAAAGTGCGGCTTCATTTACGTCATATTTTTTAAATAATTCATTTAGATCTGTACATGTGCTTCCGATTTTTAATGTAAATGGAGGCCTATTATAAATATGATAATTTGCATTATGATATGACTGCAAGGTTGCCGAATTTATTTTGGTAGAGGTTGGTTCTTGTTTGGCGATTTCTAAATTATCATCAGCTTCATCTAAAGAATCAGCCCGTCCGTGATTAACATCAGAATGGTTTTGTTCATCATCTCTCACCACTCTAATGACATCGAGTAACTTTGCATTATCTGCTAAACCCCAATAATCTTTGGCAATTTGGGGTGCGTCCACATTTAGGGATGAATCTGATGATACTTGTTCATAGTAGGCGGTGTAACTTAAAACAGCCTCATCTTCGAAATAGCCAACTAGCCTGTGAGCAGTTCTTGGGAAAAAGATATATAACAAAAAATAGAAATTCCAAAAAATTGCTTGAGCAGCAAGAATGATAAGTCGTTCATACCACTTGGGTTGGGCAATTTCAATAAAAGTCATAAGGTGCATCCTTTCATTTTCTGCCTCATCAAGAAGAATTTTTATCCAACCCCGATCACTTTGCATTTTTCTTAAGCAGGTTAGATGAAGCCACATACCTCCAACCATTCCTGGAACAGCTGCTACGGTTTCTAAAACGACGGCTCTATGTCCATAACGCCGTGCAAAAAATGTATCGGCAAAAAAACGAAGAATTTTGGTGATAATAAGAGCGACGTGATCGCTCAAATTTTCAGGGGATCGGTGTTGATTCATTTGTCTTAACTTAGTTAAAGGTGATATTTTAATTTAAATGCTTGTTATGCGCGAGCATTTAATAGGGAAATTTGAAGGCTATTTAGATTTTTTTCGATCATTTCTTATATTTTTAATAATATAGTTTGTTATATCAATAGCATTTTGTTCACCACCAGCCATTGTGCTTGAAGTCATGTAGTTTCCATCAATAATAATTGTTGGGACGCCAGTAGCCCCAGCATCTTTAAAAATTTTGTAAGATTTTTTTAGTTTTGAATCAATCGAAAAACTATTGAAGGCTGATTTAACCTCTTTTGCATCAAGCTTCCCGTTCAAGGTAATCCAATTAATAATTGCATTTTCGTTATTTGGGTCAAGCTCTTTATTTTTATGTATAGCATCAAATAATTTTTCATGTAATTTGCCTTCCAAACCAAGCGTTTCTAAAGCATAGTATGCCTTGGCACCCGGAACCCAACTTTTTCGAGGGATAGCAGGGACTCTTTTAAAAACAACGTCATCAGGAAGCGTGTTAGCCCATTTGTTTAAATAAGGATCCATGGAATAGCAATGAATACAGCCATACCAAAAAAGCTCGAGTACCTCTATTTTTCCTGGAGACGATGTGTTGAATTCTTTTTTAGTTTGTTTAAAGTTGTCATTAAATTTAGGCTCAACTGAAAAAACAACTGTTGATAGAAATAGTGACAATAAAATAATCAATTTTTTCATGGTTTTTTATATCCTTTAGTCTAATTTTCTTTAGGTGAGGTTAGTTTAATTAAGTTCGCTTTAAATCCATCAAGAAACAGTTTTTCTCTATTGGTCTTTGCATCATCGTAATTCTTGTATGGACCAACACTCACCCTATAAAAAGTATTTAATCCAATTTCAGCTGTCATGATAACTGACTCATAACCCATAAGCGCTAATCTAGCTTTAAGATTGATGGCTGATTTTTTTTCAGAAAACGCACCCACTTGAATGAAGTAAAGCACATTTCTATCATTATCGGGTGTAATGTTTTGTTCTTCATTAGATGACTCAGCATAAGTTTCTATATTCGCATCCTCATCAATATTGATTATATCCTCGTCACCCAAAGCAGAATTAACTTCGATACATGACCCCTCAGTTTCCTTTGATACAAAAGGGCTTTTGCCATTTGTTACCAAAAGGGTAATAATAATAGCGACAACTATACCAAGAAAAATACCAAAAAATAAGCCATTTGCAAAGGGCGTTCCTTTGATTTTTTTTTGCGTATCAGGTTCTGTGTTGTAAGCCATAATTTTTCCTTTTTACATTTTATGTGGCGCGCTAATTCCAAGCAACTTCAATCCATTGCTCAATACAAATTTAGTTGCACGAATAAGAGCAAGTCTGTTTTCCATAATTTTCTTATCTTCAATAAGAAATTTTGTATCATTATAATAACTATGAAATTCTGCAGCACAATCTTTTAAATAGTTAGCAATTTGGTGGGGAGCTAATTCCTCGGCAGCTTGTAAAACTACCTCTGGAAATTCACTAATATTTTTAATGAGCCTCAGCTCATTCAAATTCTTTATGTCATCCCCATTTTTAACGGAAAGACTTTCTTCATCTCCATCCCATTGCTCAAGCACCCTTGAGATTCTTGCATGTGCATATTGTATATAATAGACAGGATTTTCATTATTCTTCGTTTTGGCAAGATCTATATCAAAGATAAGCTGAGAATCTGCTCTCCTTGCACATAAAAAGTATCTGGTCGCATCACATCCAACTTCATCGATAAGATCTCTTAAAGTCACATAGCTTCCAGCTCTTTTTGATATCTTAACTTCTTTTTTATTTTTCATCACCGTTATCATTTGATGGAGAATATACTCAGGCCAATTAAGGGGAATATCTTTTTTTAAAGCTTGAAGCCCCCCTCTTACCCGATTAATGGTGCTGTGATGGTCTGCCCCTTGTTCGTTAATGACCCGCTTAAACCCTCTTTCCCATTTATCTAGATGGTAAGCAATGTCAGGAACAAAGTATGTATATTCACCATCTGTTTTTTTCATTACCCTATCTTTATCATCACCAAAGGAAGTTGTTTTGAGCCACAAGGCACCATCTTTTTCATATGTGTACCCATTTTCAACTAACATTTTAATAATTTCTTCGACCTTACCATTTTCATATAGCGAAGATTCAAGACTAAAAACATCAAAATCTACATTAAAAGCATCAAGGTCAAGATCTTGTTCGTGGCGCAGATAGGAGACACTAAATTCTCTAATATCTTCAAGATTATTTACATCCCCTGAAGGATGAATCTTGTTGTCTTTAAAATTAAACGCCACATTACTTAAAAACGCGTCTGCAATTTCATTTATGTATTCACCTTGATATCCATCTCTAGGGAAGCTTTTATCAGTTGGTATAATTTTCTTCGCCCTTGCTTGAACAGATAAAGCTAATGAATTAATTTGTGATCCTGCATCATTGTAATAAAATTCTTTTGTAACATCCCAACCTGTTGCATCTAAAAGTCTTGCGATAGAATCTCCTATGGCAGCACCTCGACCGTGACCAACATGAAGTGGTCCTGTGGGGTTGGCAGATACAAATTCAACTTGTAATTTTTGATCTCTTCCATAGGCACACTTACCAAAATTTTCTTTTTCCATCAGAATTGTATTGATTAATTTAACGCGCGCCTCTGAACTCAAGAAAAAATTAATGTAACCGGCGCCTGCTATTTCAACTTTTTCTATTAATGATGAAGATGGAATATGATTAACTATCTCTTTAGCTATTTCGAGAGGCGGTTTTTTTAGAATCTTTGCTAGCGGCAGACTGGCATTTGTAGAAAAGTCACCATGTTGAATTTGTTTTGGTCTATTAACTTGAATGATTTCTTGATCAAAATTATCAACTAAATCTTTAATCGCATTAACAAGTAAATTGGTTAGATAATCTTTCACAAGGTTACAATAGATATATATAAACGAATATTTTACCCTATCTATTGTTGTCTGATTAAGGAAATTTCTTAAATTGAGTAAAGATCGAAAAATATTAAAAATTGCCTTAGACGTCCCCGTCAATAAATTATTTGATTATGTTTCCAATGACTCAAATATTAAAATAGGACAATATGTAAAAGCTCCCTTTGGCAGCAGAAAGTTGATAGGGGTTTGTTGTGAAATAGAAAAAAAATCACCCATACCAGTCGAAAAGTTAAAAACAATTGCCAGCATAGAGTCTGAAGTTATTTTTGATGAGCCCATGTTCAAGCTTTTATATTTTGTTTCGGATTACTATCATTACCCTATTGGCCAAACAATTATGTCTGTTGTGCCAAGCAGAATCAAAAAGAATTCCTTAGCTTCGCGAAAGAAAGAATTATTATTTAAAGCAAATGTGAGCCTTACTAATGAGGCCATTGAAAATTTACCCCCAAGACAGCTTCGTTTGAGAAAGGTTGCCTATGCAATTTTAAACAATCACTTAAGACAAAAGGATCTAAATAAACTTGTATCGAATGGAGTCGAATGTATTAGAAAGCTTGAAAGTATGGGATTAATTTCCTCTGAAATATTCGTTCGAAAATTAAATAGGACTCAGATTAATCAACCAGATGTGAATAAAGATCAAAAAAAGGCTATTGATAAAATAAATAGTAATAAATTATTTAAGCCTTGGTTGATTCATGGCGTGACAGCCAGTGGTAAGACTGAAATTTATATGAATTTAATTACAGAGTTTTTAAAAAACTCTCAAAGCCAAGCCTTAGTTTTGGTGCCAGAAATTAATTTAACACCTCAGCTAGAAGAAAGATTTCAAAATCGTTTTTTTGATAAAAAAATTGTCGTCCTTCACAGTTATTTATCAGATATTGAGAGACTTGATAACTGGAGAGAGGCGAAGTCAGGCAATGCAGATATTGTAATAGGTACAAGGTTAGGGGTATTTACGCCAATGCCCCATTTAAAAATCATTATTATTGATGAAGAGCATGACGCCTCTTTTAAGCAAAGCGATGGTTTGAGATACCATGCAAGAGATGTCGCTATGATGAGAGCAAAAAATCTAGATATTCCTGTTGTAATGGGTTCAGCGACTCCTTCCTTAGAGACTTGGTATAAAGCAACAACTGGCAAACAAAACTTTCAATATTTAAAATTAACCTCAAGGGCCGTTGATAACGCAACCCTTCCAAACATACAAACTATTCAAGTAAATGATAAAACAAAGCTTGAAATTTCAAAGCAAGTTATAGATGCAATTCAAAATAGAATAGATAAGAAGGAACAAACCATTGTGTTCATAAATCGTAGAGGATACTCGCCAGTTTTGATTTGTTCTGCTTGTGGTTGGGTTGCGGAATGCGAACGATGTTCTTCCCGTTTAGTAGTTCATCTTAAAAAAAAGCGACTCAAATGTCATCATTGTGGATTTGATCAAAAGATAATTAATTCATGTATGGATTGCGGCAACACGGATTTATATCCTTTAGGGACAGGGACGCAAAAAATAGAAGACGTATTGAAATACCATTTTCCTATAGCAAAAATATCAAGAGTGGATCGTGATACAACAAATTCAAAAAAATCTATTGAAAATCTTTATTTGAAAATGAATAACAGAGATATAGACATTGTTATTGGAACGCAAATGCTTTCGAAGGGCCATGATTTTCCATATGTTACCTTAGTGGTCGTTTTGGATGCAGATAATGCGCTATATAGTCCAGATTTTAGAGCAAGTGAAAGGTTGTTTTCTCAATTAATGCAAGTGTCAGGACGGGCAGGAAGGGGAAAGATTAAAGGCGAAGTATTAATCCAATCAGTTTTTCCAAATCATAATTTATTTGATTCGTTAAAAGCACATGATTTTGATTTGTTTGCCAATCAACTTCTCAGCGAGAGAAAAAGTATGGGATTATCTCCTTTTAGCTACAATGCAGTATTGATGGTGCAATCTAAAAATCTTGATATAGCAAAAAAATTTATCTTTGATGTGTCCGGATGGGTAAAAGGATCGTCAACAGATGCCATAGACGTTCTTGGGCCATCAAGACCTCCAATGGAAAGGCTTAAAGGTTTTGAGCGTTTTCATTTACATATTCAAGCACCTTCTCGTAAGGAACTTCACATAATGTTAAAGCCATGGATTTCTCAAATCAATCAACATCCATTTGTGAATCGCGTAAAATGGAATATTGATGTTGACCCAACGGAATTTTAAATAATGAGAAATATACTTTCACCTCCCAAAGTAATGACTTTTTCTGCAACCGACCCTACAGGGGGGGCGGGTTTGCAGGCAGATATTCTTACATTAGCTAGCATGTATTGTCACCCTATTTCAATAACGACCGCCATTACTGTTCAGGATACAAAAGGCGTTGAATCTGTCGTGCCTTTAGATGCTCAATTATTAAAACAACAAGCAATGACGGTTTTAAATGATGTGAGTGTGTCTGTATTTAAATTAGGATTATTAGGCAGCCTTGAAAATATAAAGACTGTTTCAAATATTCTAACTAGTTACCCAGACATTCCAGTCGTGATTGACCCAATTCTTACCTCGGGAAGAGGTGACATTTTAATGAATGAGGAAATGAAGGAAGCAATGATTCGTTTGTTATTTCCGAAAGCAACGTTGATTACACCTAATAGCATTGAAGTGAGAAAGTTAGTTTGTAATGGCAATGAAAGCTTTGAAAATGTATCAATCAAGGCAGGTATTAATAGATTATTTAATTTAGGATGTAGAAATATACTTGTCACGGGTGGCCATGAGAAAACAAAAGCAATCCTTAATACACTTTATTTAGAAAATGGCGAGAGTATTCCTTATGAAACTGAACGTTTTTTTGACGAATATCATGGATCCGGATGTACTCTAGCATCTGCTATTGCTGGATTTTGTGCACAAGATTATTCTCTAGAAGAGGCTGTGAACGAAGCTATGCACTTTACGTCTCTTGCATTAAAAAATGCATTTAATATAGGGGAAGGTCAATTAATACCAGATAGATTTCACTGGATATTCAATAATAGTTCTAACTTAGAAGATGAAGAGAGTAATAACCCAACCCGCCATTAAAGGCATATATGCAATTACCCCTGATCAGAGTAATTCTAAAATTCTGTTTAAACAAGTTGAAGCCTGTTGTGTGGGAGGAATCGATATTTTACAGTATCGATCTAAAACACTCTCTAGGAAAAAAAGATTTGAACAAGCTAGGGAAATAAAAAGCATAACGGACGAGTATAAAATACCATTAATAATAAACGATGATATTGATATTTGCATACAATTAGATGCTTTTGGAATACATTTAGGTAAAGATGATGAAAGTATAAAAGATGCCCGCGTTGCTTTGGGGGCTAATAAGTATATTGGTTTGTCCTGTTATAATGAGATTGATAGGGTGGAAATGGCGATAAAAAACAAAGCAGATTACGTTGCTTTGGGGGCTTGTTTTAAAACTAAAACAAAACCCAAAGCTCCTATAGTGTCTATAAAAATGATTAAAATGGTGACGCAAAAATATAGTGTTCCTATAGTGGCAATCGGAGGCGTTACCTTAGATAACATCTCCATTTTGAAGCAAAATGGTATTCAATGTTTTGCGTTAATAAATAGTATATTTTCTTCTAAGGACATTGCATTAACTATCAAAAAACTTAAATTAAAAATATAGAATGAATAAAAACAAAGAGTTGTTCGAAAAATCAGAGACTTATATTCCAGGTGGTGTAAATTCGCCTGTCAGAGCTTTTGGGTCCGTCGGTGGTGCTCCCATATTTTTTAAAGCAGGAATGGGCAGTCGTCTTATTGATGAAAATGATAAGGAGTACATTGATTATATTAATTCATGGGGTCCTATGATTGTTGGGCATGCTCATCCAGATATTGTCCAATCTGTAAAAGATACCGCAGATCATTCATTATCATTTGGAGCGCCGACATCAAAAGAGCTTACGATGGCTGAATTACTTGTTAAATTGGTTCCAAGCATAGAGCAAGTAAGATTGGTAAGTAGCGGAACAGAAGCAACAATGAGTGCTATTCGTGTTGCAAGAGGGTTTACAAAGAGAGATAAAATTTTAAAATTTGAAGGTTGTTATCATGGACATGCGGATTCTTTATTAGTAAAGGCTGGGTCAGGGGCTTTAACTTTTGGCCAACCCAGCTCAGCAGGTGTTCCTTCTGATACAGCTAAACATACTCATACGCTTGAATATAATAATGTTACCGCGCTTGAGGAATGTTTTAACAAGATGGGCCACGAATTAGCTTGTGTAATTATTGAGCCCGTGGTCGGAAACATGAATTTGATTGTTCCCAAGATAGAATTTTTAACTAAATTAAGAGAATTATGTACAAAGTATGACACGGTATTAATTTTTGATGAGGTAATGACAGGGTTTAGAGTGGCATTAGGTGGAGCTCAATCTTTATTCGACATAACCCCAGATATGACCACACTAGGAAAGGTTATTGGCGGCGGGTTACCTGTAGGCGCATTTGGAGGAAAAAAAGAAATAATGCAGCAACTTGCCCCGTTAGGACCCGTCTATCAAGCTGGAACGTTATCTGGGAATCCGGTAGCAGTTTCTGCTGGCATTAAAACTTTGGAGTTAATCCAAAAGCCTAAATTTTTCGAAAAACTAGCTAAGACTACAAAATCTTTAGTTGATGGCCTGGCTCAAGTTGCCAAAGAAAACAAAATTGAATTTTCTGCTCAAAGTGTTGGAGGTATGTTTGGCTTTTATTTTAGTGCTGTGCCACCTGAATCTTTTGATGATGTGATGGCTTCAGATAGAAATAAA
The DNA here is from genome assembly GCA_018657165.1 of Nitrosomonadales bacterium. Taxonomy (GTDB): domain Bacteria; phylum Pseudomonadota; class Gammaproteobacteria; order Burkholderiales; family Methylophilaceae; genus BACL14. Next base: position 6,569 of record JABHXS010000099.1, on the reverse strand, counting down.
TTTAATAAGTTTTTTCATTTAATGCTTGATCAGGGTATATATTTTGGCCCGTCAGCTTTTGAGGCCGGGTTTGTTTCTTCAGCTCACAGCGATGATGATATTAACCAAACTATTCAAGCTGCTTTGATTAGTTTTAAAAAGCTAAAATAAATTTTAAATTTTCGTCTATAACATTGAATTAACGGGGAAAAAACGATAATATTATCATCCGATTTAATTAAAGAAATTTAGTAAGCATGAAGCGTCATCAAAAACAAAAAAAACAAGGCTTATATAATCCAATTAATGAGCACGATTCTTGCGGAGTTGGATTTGTTGCAAACATACATGGCGATCAAAGCCATCAAATTGTTTCTCAAGGGCTTGAGTTATTAACAAACTTAACTCACAGAGGGGCGACAGGATATGACCCTAAGCTAGGCGATGGTGCGGGTATTCTTATTCAAATTCCTGATATTTTTTTTAAAAAAGAATTAGGTGCTTCTGGCTTAGATCTTCCACCTTTGGGTGAATATGCAGTAGGAATGTGTTTTTTACCTCAACACAAAAAAAATCGTGAGCTTTGCGAGTCCAAAATAAAAGAAATTATCGAAGGTGAGAATCAAATTTTTTTAAGTTGGCGAGATGTTCCTTTTAATAATGGTGATATTGCAGAAGCCGCGAAAGAAGTCCAGCCGATAATCAAACAGGTATTTATTGCCAGAGATCATAATATAAGTAGTCAGGCAGCATTTGAAAGAAAATTATTTGTAATAAGAAAAAGAATAGAAATAGAAATTGATAAATTTTCTTTGGAAGATCCTGCAAATTTTTATATTGCCTCGATGTCTTCAAGAACTATCGTTTATAAAGGCATGTTGATGGCCCACGAAGTTGGTGAGTTTTTCCCAGACCTTTTAAATGAAGCTACAATTTCTGCGATTGCATTAGTGCATCAAAGGTTTTCAACGAATACATTCCCTGCTTGGGAATTAGCACACCCTTATAGAATGATTGCTCATAATGGAGAAATTAATACTGTAAGGGGAAACATAAATTGGCTTAAAGCAAGAGCAGGAAAGATGGAATCACAGCTTCTGAGAGAAGACTTAAGTAAACTATGGCCGTTAATAGACGAAACTCAATCAGATTCAGCTAGCTTTGATAATTGTTTAGAATTATTGGTAGCAGGGGGATACAGCCTACCTCATGCCATGATGATGCTTGTTCCTGAAGCTTGGTCTGATAATCCATTGATGAGTGAAGACAGAAAGGCTTTCTATGAATACCATGCAACTAAAATGGAGCCGTGGGATGGCCCAGCAGCAGTTGCATTTACAGATGGGCAAATGATTGGAGCAACATTGGATAGAAATGGACTTCGGCCAGCGAGATATCTTATGACTGACGACGGTGTTGTTATGATGGCATCTGAAATGGGGGTGCTAAAATTTCCCGAAGAGAAAATCGTAAAAAAATGGCGCTTAGAGCCTGGCAAAATGTTGCTGATTGATTTACAAGAAGGTCGATTAATCGATGATGATGAGGTTAAAGCACTGCTATCGACAGCAAAACCTTACAGGGAAAAAATTAAGCAAACGAGATTTTGTTTATCAGATTTAAATTCAAATGAAAGTAACTTAACCTTAAAGGAATCAATTTTAGATACACAACAGGCATTTGGATATTCACAAGAGGACATTAGCTTCATTATTAAACCCATGATTGATGCTGGAATGGAGCCATCTGGCTCAATGGGCAATGATGCTGCGTTACCTGTTTTATCAAATAGACCGAAATTACTATTTAACTATTTTAAACAGCTTTTTGCTCAAGTAACGAATCCACCAATTGACCCTATACGTGAAAATATTGTCATGTCTTTAATGACTTTTATTGGGCCGAGACCAAATTTATTTAGTCAAGAAGAAGATAATTCTGCACCAAGACTTGAGTCAAGCCAACCCATTCTAACAATAAATGAATTAGAAAAATTAAGCTCTATTGACAAGCTTACAGAGAATAAATTTAAAACCTGCATAATTGATATTACTTTTGAAATAAGAAAAGATCAAAAGCTTGAGGTCGTATTAGTTCAAGAATTAAATAGAATTTGTGAAATGGCTGCAAAATCAACGGAATATAATAATATTATTATTCTCTCTGATAGAAATGTTTCAAAAACTCGAATGGCAGTTCCTGCATTGCTAGCATGTTCAGCAACCCATCAACATCTGATAGCTGGAGGGTTAAGAACGCACACAGGATTAGTTGTTGATACAGGGTCAGCAAAAGAAATTCATCATTTTGCTTTATTAGCAGGTTATGGCGCTGAGGCTATTTGTCCTTGGTTAACCTTTAAGACAATTGAAGATATCGCAGATGACTTTGCGACGGCTCAAGATAATTACATTAAGGCGGTAGGAAAAGGTTTGTTTAAGGTTATGTCGAAAATGGGCATTTCCACATATCAGTCATATTGTGGTGCTCAAATTTTTGAGGCTGTTGGTTTAAGTCAAGATTTTATTGATCAGTATTTTACTGGAACATCAACAAATATTGAGGGTATTGGAATAAGAGAAATCGCAGAGGAAATGAATCGAATTCATCAAAAAGCTTTTGGTGATGACCCGGTATTAATAAATGCCCTCGATGCGGGTGGAGAATATGCTTTTAGAATTAGAGGAGAAGAGCATATGTGGAATCCAGAGTCTGTTGCAAAGCTTCAACATGCAACACGAACGAACCAATTTGAAACTTATAAAGAATATGCAAAGTTAATAAATGATCAGACGAAAAAGCATAAAACATTAAGGGGCCTTTTTACCTTTAAAAAGAATACAGCTATTAATATTAACGAGGTTGAATCTGCTAAGGAAATCGTTAAAAGATTCGCCACTGGAGCGATGTCTTTAGGCTCAATTTCAACTGAGGCACATTCAACCTTAGCAATAGCAATGAATCGAATTGGCGGTAAATCAAACACAGGTGAAGGCGGGGAAGACAAAAAACGTTTTTCCCCTATAACAAAAGATTCATCAATTGCCGAACACCTAGGAAGTGAGATTATTGAATCTGATTTCAAATTAAAAGCTGGCGATTCTATGCGATCAAGAATAAAACAGGTTGCATCAGGAAGGTTTGGAGTAACAGCAGAATACTTATCAACAGCCGATCAAATTCAGATTAAAATGGCACAAGGTGCAAAACCTGGAGAGGGAGGCCAACTGCCAGGTCATAAAGTAAGTACATATATTGCTAAATTAAGATTCTCGGTGCCTGGGGTAGGCTTGATATCTCCCCCCCCTCATCATGATATTTATTCTATCGAAGACTTAGCTCAATTAATTCATGATTTGAAAAATGCCAATCCAAATGCGAGCATATCTGTAAAACTAGTTTCTGAAACAGGTGTTGGGACAGTTGCTGCCGGTGTAGCGAAAGCAAAATCTGACCATATTGTTATAGCTGGACATGACGGTGGTACAGGGGCTTCACCCATATCTTCAATTAAACATGCTGGAACCCCATGGGAATTAGGATTAGCTGAAACCCAACAAACATTGTTGCTCAATCAATTAAGAGGGCGAGTTATTTTACAAGTGGATGGCCAAATGAAAACTGGTCGAGATGTGGTGATTGGCGCAATGCTTGGCGCAGATGAATTTGGATTTGCAACGGCACCACTTGTAGTTGAGGGTTGCATCATGATGCGAAAATGTCATCTAAATACTTGCCCAGTAGGCATAGCTACTCAGGATCCAATATTAAGAAAAAGGTTTGCAGGTCAGGCTGAGCATGTTGTAAATTTCTTCTTTTTCGTTGCAGAAGAGATTAGGGAAATAATGGCATCACTAGGAATTAAGAAATTTAATGATTTAATCGGAAGAAGTGATTTGCTTGATACAAAACAAGGTATTGAGCATTGGAAGATTCTGGGGTTAGATTTTTCTAAGATATTTTATCAGCCCGATATGGGTGAAGATGTATCAAAATATCATACGGATAGTCAATATCATGCCTTAGATAAGGCGCTTGATAATGAATTAATTAGGCGGTCAATGAATACAATAAAAACAAAAGAGCCTTGTGAATTTACTATGCCAATTAGTAATACGAACAGGACTGTAGGAACACTGTTGTCTCATGAAATTGCTAAAGAATATGGTAATGAGGGGCTTCCTGATGACTCTATTAAGATAAATTTGGAAGGTACGGCAGGCCAGAGTTTTGGAGCATTTTTAGCAAAAGGTATTACCTTTAATCTTAACGGAGAAGGTAATGATTATGTTGGTAAGGGGTTATGTGGCGGTAAGGTTGTAATAAGACCCCCGCAAGCTTTTAAAGGAATTGATGATAAGAACATCATTGTCGGAAATACGGTAATGTATGGCGCAACATCGGGAGAAACCTATTTTAGGGGAATTGCTGGAGAGCGGTTCTGTGTTAGAAATTCAGGGGCATCAGCAGTTGTAGAGGGCGTAGGCAATCACGGCTGTGAGTATATGACAGGAGGAACAGTTGTTGTTTTAGGTCAGACTGGTCAAAACTTTGCTGCAGGAATGTCAGGTGGAGTAGCTTATATTTATGACCCAATGCATAACTTCAATCAGCATTGTAATCCGACGATGGTAACTTTGGGGAGGATTAAAAGAGAAAATGAACAGGCCACAGGCCCAAGGCATTTAGATCAGCCTGATGAAATAATTCTTAAATCGTTAATTGAGAAGCATTTAAAATATACGAATAGCAGTATTGCAAAAAAAATAATTGAACACTGGGAAAAAGAGCTGGTCCATTTTGTAAAGGTTATGCCAAATGAATACAAAAGAGCTTTAGATGAAATGTATGCTGCTTCGAAAAAGGAGGCTGCTTAGATGGGGAAGGTAACGGGGTTTTTGGACTTTCCTAGGCTTGCTGAGGGGAATATTCCACCTGCTGAGAGAGTAAAAAATTATAAAGAATTTGTTATGCACCTGTCTGACGAAGAAGCGAAAACCCAGGGCGCACGATGTATGGATTGCGGCATTCCGTTTTGTAACAATGGGTGTCCAGTGAATAATATTATTCCAGATTGGAATGATTTGGTATACAAACAAGATTGGTTGGGTGCGCTTGAGGTTCTTCATTCAACAAATAACTTTCCTGAATTTACAGGCAGGGTATGCCCAGCACCTTGCGAAGCTGCTTGTACGTTAAATATTAATTCTGACCCTGTGGGCATTAAGTCGATAGAGCATGCCATTATAGATAAGGGATGGGAAAATAATTGGGTTTTACCACAGATTCCAAAGCATAAAACAGGAAAGAAAATAGTTATAGTTGGTTCAGGGCCAGCAGGCCTAGCTGCAGCTCAGCAACTAGCCCGCGTAGGCCATCATGTTGATGTCTTAGAAAAAAATGACAGAATTGGTGGTTTATTGAGATATGGAATTCCAGACTTTAAAATGGAGAAAATTCATATCGATCGTAGAGTAAGGCAAATGGAAGAAGAGGGAGTTGTATTTAAGATTAATCAAAATGTAGGTGAAAATGTAAATCCAGATGATTTAGTAAAAAAATATGATGCAGTGGTTCTCGCAGGCGGAGCTGAATGGCCAAGAGATTTGCCAATTCCTGGTAGAGAGTTAGATGGCGTTCACTTTGCAATGGATTTTTTACCAACTCAAAATAAAGTTGTTGCTGGAGATAAATGTGAAGACCAAATTATGGCAACCAACAAACATGTCGTTGTTATTGGCGGAGGAGATACTGGATCTGATTGTGTCGGAACCTCTAATCGGCATGGCGCTGCTTCAATCTCACAATTTGAATTAATGCCTCAGCCCCCAGAAAATGAGAACAAATTATTAGCATGGCCTTACTGGCCATTGAAAATGAGAACCTCTAGTTCACATGAAGAGGGGTGCGAAAGAGATTGGTCTATTGCTACAAAATCATTTGTAGATAATGGTAGTGGTAAAGTTAAAGAGCTTATTGCAAGTAAGGTTAAGTGGAAAGATGGAAAGATGCAGGAAATTCCTGGATCAGAATTTAAGATAAAAGCAGATTTGGTATTATTGGCCATGGGTTTTGTTAGCCCTCAGCAAAAAATTTTAGAATTATTTGATGTAGAAAAAGATCAACGGGGTAATGTAAAGGCAAATACTGACGGCGAAAATTCATATACCACCTCCAAAGAAAAAGTCTTTGCCGCAGGTGACATGAGAAGAGGCCAGTCTCTTGTGGTGTGGGCCATTCGAGAGGGACGGCAATGTGCGAGATCTGTTGATGAGTATTTAATGGGTGCAACGACTTTACCTCGATAATTAGTAATTACCTCAACCCAAATGACAAAAATAATAAATGATTCCTTTCTAATGTCTTTAAGAAGAGAGCCCACTTCATATACTCCTGTTTGGATGATGCGACAGGCAGGCCGTTATCTTCCTGAATATAGAGCCTCAAGAAAAACAGCGGGAAGTTTTTTAGAGTTATGTAAAAATAAGGACTTTGCAACGGAAGTGACTTTGCAACCCCTAGATAGGTATCCTTATTTAGATGCGGCGATTTTATTTTCAGATATTTTAACGGTACCTGATGCAATGGGG
>JABHXS010000025.1 GCA_018657165.1 Nitrosomonadales bacterium | reverse complement strand
TTTATGTGGGGATCATACACCATGCTAACTGATGCTGAAGCAAGCTTTGATGTCGATATCCCTAAATTTAAATTAAATATGCCGAGAACACTACATTGAAGAATAAGTATAAGTTACTTATTATTTTCTTTTTAATCATGACAGGCTGTAAAGACGCGCACCCCCCCGTGGACTGTAATTGCCCTGAAGTAAAAACCCCGATTATCGAAGAAGAAGAGGTCAAATTTAAACCCTATAGCTTTTTAAATAAAGCGTACTGGAGTGATATTGAACATGCGCTCTCCGAAGACTACCTTATCCTCGCTTGGCCTGCTTGGATTAGAAGCTGTTCAACACTTATTAATAAAAAGGCTTGGCGTAAAGTTTGTGAGCAAGCTTATTCAATGGGTTCATCGCCTAGCAACAATGAAATAATAAATTATTACAAAAATTATTTTAATTTATATCAGGCAACAAATAATGATGGAACTAAAGAAGGTTTAATTACAGGATACTACCAACCGGTTCTTAAAGGCAATTGGAAGAAAACAAAAAAATATAATATCCCGCTTTACTCTATTCCAGAAGATTTGATTACGGTCAATTTAAGTGAAATTTATCCTGACCTTAAATACAAAAGACTCAAAGGAAGAGTCGAGGGAAATAAATTAGTTCCTTATTTTACTAGAGATGAAATTACAACAAAAACAGCGCCTCTACAAGGCAATGAATTAGTCTGGGTCAACAATGCCGTTGATGCTTTTTTTCTTGAGATCCAAGGCTCGGGTGTAATTGAATTTGAAAACGGAAGAAGAATTCAAATTGGCTATGCAGATCAGAATGGACACCCTTACCGCTCGATGGGTCGCGCGCTTATTCATGCAGGAGAATTACAAAGAGGGAAAGTCTCCATGCAAAGCATTAAAAAATGGGCAAAAAGAAATAAAAAGAAGTTAAGAAAATTTCTAAGTGCTAACCCAAGTTATGTTTTCTTTCGAATTCTTCCTGAAGGGTTGCCCGGGCCAATTGGTGCACTGGGAATCCCTATTACCTCAGAAAGGTCGGTTGCAATAGACCGTAAGTATATTCCACTTGGAGCACCCATTTTCTTAAAAACAACTAAGCCAAACTCCGATACACCAATAAAACAACTAATGATTGCCCAAGATACTGGTGGTGCAATTGGTGGTGGCGTCAGGGCAGATTTTTATTGGGGTCAAGGAAATGTCGCCGGAAAAATGGCTGGGAAAATGAAACAGGATGGCAGGATATGGGTTCTGCTTCCGAAAAACTTTAAACTACCATAAAAAAAAGGAACTACAAGAGTTCCTTTTTTTTAAGTAAGAATAAACAATTACTTGTTCATTACGTACATTGTTACTTCAAAACCGAAACGCATTTCAGTTGCAACTGGTGTTGTCCACATAATATGATCTCCTTTCTTATTTATAAATTCTACTAACAAATAGTAGTTTTAATAATATACCTACAATGCTTCAAATTAAGGTATGAAAATACCCTAAGTAAAATCATGAATGTAAAATTATGTTTATTTAAAAAAAGGCCCACATATGCGGGCCTTTAGTCACTCTAAATTACAGGAGGGTAATTAAGAGTTGTACGCAGTCTCTCCGTGAGAAGTCGTATCAAGTCCAGTTCTTTCACTTTCAACTGAAACCCTCATACCAACAACGGAATTAACAATTTTATATAAAACAAAGGTTGCGATAGCGCACCAAACTATAGTTATGCCCACACTCTTCGCTTGTATGATAAATTGTGATGCCACTGACATTCCTTCGTCAAAACCAACTCCACCAAACGTTGGTGACATTAGTATAGCTAATCCCAGTGCACCAACTATTCCTGCCACACCATGAATGCCAAACACATCCAATGAGTCATCGTAACCAATTACTTTTTTAAGGCTTGTACACGCCCAGTATGCAAAAAGTGAGGCTACAAAACCGAGGATAATTGCTCCCATCGGCCCAACTACTGCACAGGCGGGGGTAATCGCAACTAAACCTGCAATTGCACCTGACGCGCCACCTAACATAGATGCTTTTCCCTTTTGTAATGATTCAATTAGTAACCAACCTAATACTGCTGCTGCTGTTGCAACTTGCGTATTAATCATTACTGCACCTGCTGTTCCATCTGCAGCTAACTCACTTCCAACATTGAACCCGAACCAGCCTGCCCAAAGTAAAGAAGCACCAATCATAGTCATAGGCATATTATGTGGCGGCATGGCCTCTTTACCAAAGCCAATTCTTGGCCCTATTAAAAGCGCTAAAACTAATGCTGCTATACCTGCATTAATATGAACAACTGTTCCACCAGCAAAATCAATTGCACCCATTTCAGCAATTAATCCTCCACCCCAAACCATGTGACATATAGGTAGATATACAATAGTGAACCAACCAGCCATAAATAAAAGCATGCCAGAAAATTTAATCCTTTCAGCAAATCCACCTACAATAAGCGCAGGGGTTAGGGCTGCAAAAGTTAATTGGAAGGTTACAAATACATATTCAGGGATAGTTCCTGATACTGAATCCGGCGTAATGCCATTTAAGAATGCCGCGCCAAAACCACCCGCGATCATTTGTCCCCATGGCGTTCCCGATCCGTCTGAAAATGCGACGCTGTAACCATAGATAACCCATAAAACTGACATTAATGAAAAAGTTACAAAAACCTGCATCAGGACCGATAACATATTTTTAGATCTGACTAATCCCCCATAAAACAATGCCAAACCAGGGATTGCCATTACAATCACTAAAATTGTAGCCACGATCATCCAGGCAGTGTCACCTGAATTTAATGTAGGAGCCTCTTCCACAGCTTCCGCCAAAACCAAAACATCTTGCTCTGCTACCAGTACAGTTTCTTTAGTTATATCAAACACTTCATTTGCTATGCCCATTTGTGTAAAGCTTAAAAGTAAAAAGCTTAATAAGCCAATTACTCCTAGTTTTGAAAATAATTTTTTCATGACTGTCTCCTTAAAGTGCATCCTCACCAGTTTCACCGGTGCGGATTCGTTGAACTTGATCAAGTGGCATCACAAAGATCTTGCCGTCACCAATTTTTCCAGTGAGTGCAGATTTTGAAATGGCCTCAATTACTTTTTTCGTGAGTTTGTCGGAGACTGCAATTTCTATTTTTACCTTCGGTAAGAAATCGATAACGTACTCAGCTCCTCGGTAAAGTTCCGTATGGCCTTTTTGACGACCAAACCCTTTAACTTCTGTGACAGTAATTCCCTGCACACCTATCTCAGAAAGGGCCTCCCTAACCTCATCAAGCTTAAATGGCTTGATAATTGCACTAATTAATTTCATATTTATTCCCCTTAAATATTAAAAAATGAGGCAGAATTAACTCTGCATCTCATAGTTAATGAATTTTAGAATCCTGCACTTAGATACCCACCAAAAACATCTTCACCAAGGAATTCACCATTCACAGTCCAAGTTGATTTATCCATATCGGTGTCAGTGTAGAAAGCCCCTATGCTATAACCTTCAGCAAATGGAAGGGCATAATCTAGATTCGCTTTCCAATCGGTATAATCAGATGCAGAGTTTCCTGCGCCATCAAATTGCTGATCACCCACATGGCCTGAAAGTGTT
>JABHXS010000056.1 GCA_018657165.1 Nitrosomonadales bacterium | reverse complement strand
GGATTTTAACTTAATTAGATATAAATACCCCTAGCTGTACCCCTTAACATATTCAATTATTGGGTATTTTTGTGCTTTATGGAGGTCATAGTCCAACTAGCTTTAGTACCTATTTTATACACCTGATTGTTAAGACTCTAGACTCGTACTACACACAATCTCAACTAGCTTAATATGCAGATAATGTCATGTGATTAGTAAACTATGTGAATTATAATCCCTGTAAGACTGCTGATATCATTGCTTAATAACTACTTTAGATAAAACATATAAATTATTGATTTAATTGGATTACTTTTTTCTTCGGGTCTTGTCTAAGCCTATCTCCTATTTTTTTATTTTTAATGCTAATGCAAGTTAATTAATTATTAACACATCTTAAATACTGGTAGTTGGATTGTTTGTCAGTATGTTTTCAGAGAAGGCAGATAAATTGATTAGAAAGCATATGAGTAAGCTGATATGAGGTGTGGTAATCTTAACTATTCTTGTTTAATTTTAATTTTCAAATTAGGTTTTAACATTTCATGACACAAAAAAAAATTGATAAGACTTTAGTTTCCCCAATAAAAATAATAAAAAAAACATCGATAAAGGTAAAAGATGTATTTAAAGCAGAAATACTGTGGCTTAGAATTAAAAATAAATTTATTAAGGGCTTTGTGTATATTGATCCTAACGAGTTTAAAAATACTAATAGTAGTGACATTGTCAGTGAAGCTCATGAGTTATGTTTTGGCATAGAAGAAGAAAATACTAGTAGCGAAAATTTAAATATTTTTAATCTTTCCGTAGATGCCCAAAATAAAAATGAAAATTTAGATAAGGATAGTGAGCAATTCCTTATACTCAAAAAAATTATACAAAAAGAAGTTGGCATTACGCATATCAATTCTTCGTCATTAAGCTCAGCACTTGAGCAGATTGCTAAAAGTAATGCCTATAACAATATTTCGGATCTTATTACTTCGCTCATAGAAAATCCAATAAACAATATTCATCATAAATTATTTGATTTATTAACAATGAATGATTCGTGTTTTTATCGTGATAAAGAAATTTTTGATGAGTTTATTAATAAAGAGCTACCAATTCATATCATGCGTAATAAAAAAAAAGTGATTAATATTTGGTCTGCAGCATGTGCGGGAGGTTATGAGCCATATACCATTGCAATGATCCTCTCAGAAGAGCTATTAAAAAGAAGCTCGGATTGGTCAATTAATATTTATGCTTCTGATTTATCAAAAAGTGCAGTTAAATTTGCAAAAGAAGGTGTTTATGATGTGAGCCAGGTATCCAATCTTCCAAAAAATTATATAAAAAATTACTTCATTAAAAAGGGGAGTAATTTTTTAATTAAGGAGAATATTAAAAAATTAATTAAATTTGAAGAAAGAAATCTAATTATCAACAAAGAATCAATAGTGGATAAATTTGATTATATTTTCTTACGCAATGTCCTCTATTATTTTGACCCAATTCAAGCAAAAAATATTTTGAAAGGGGTAAGTAAGAACTTAAATGAAGAAGGTGGAATTATATTAGGGATGGGCGAATGCCTAAGAAATACTACATTTTTATGTAGGCATCATGAGAAATTAATTGTTTACACAAAAATTCATTAAACTCATTGTTGAAAAAAAATATTAGTGTAAGATAAAAAATACTTAATTATTTATTATATTAAGTGTTAAAAATTTTATTTTAAGGAGTTTTAACATGGAAAAAATCACAGATGAAGTTCTAGAGGAAATGGTTTTAGGTGCAGCAGCATGCGATAAAGTTTTTACTATTGTACATACATATACTGACCCTTGTGCCTAGGTAAATAAATAAAAAAAAACCTCATCTTTATGAGGTTTTTTTTTGCCTCAATTATCAAAACATGTTCGCTGTTCACCAGCCCCCAATTTAAATATAACTTTTTTTTAAAGGTTTCTAGTCTATTTAAGGGAGAAAATTACTTAACACTATCTGTTTTACTAAGCAATTTCCCATAACTAAAATATAAGATGGGTAATCAGAGCACATATTTTTTATATGCTAATCGAACAATATAACCTTTAACATCTCTCGACTATTTATTGACAGATTTTGGGTAGACTCTATTTTGTAAAGTATTTTTTTAAACATTGCCCTGTATTTTTTATTAAGTCTTTTCCAATCCATTGCTCGCCTCATCAGTGATGATGCTATCTGAGGGTTAAGGCTATCAATTTCTATTACATTTTGAGCCCAAAAATCATAACCAGAGCCATCTTCTGAATGAAAGCCATACGTATTTGCAAAGCAAAATGAACCAATTAGGCTCATTGCTCTATTTGGATTCTCGATATTAAAGCTTTTATGATTCTTCAATGAATTAATTTTCTGAACAAATTTTTTATCACCATGCGGGTATTTAATTGCCTGAATTGAAAACCATCTATCTAAAGAAATTTCTTCATGTTTATTTCTTTCATAAAAGTCGTTAATCAAATCTTGATACGCATGCTTAGACTTTATATACAAACTACATAGTGATGCCCATTGATCATTCATGTTATCCGATTTAATATATTGATTAGTGGCTAAATCTTTATATGTATTTTCGTCTACCCATAACAGCATATTTAATGAGAGATTTTTCAATGATCTTATACTAATCTCTTCTGGCTCTAAGCTATATAAACCTTTACTTTTCATTTTATGAAAAGTTAATTCCCATTCATTTTTTAATCTAATGGCCATTGAGGTCTTAAGCTTATTTATCTTATCTAATAAATGAATTGGGTCGTATTCTTCAAGCTTTTGAGATAAAAAACCATGATTTGGTACACTAAAGAGAAGGCCTTTAAAGCTTGGATCTAGCTTCTCATCCAATAAAATATTCTTTAAAATATTTACTAATTCATCTGTTAGATCCTTATCCTCAATGATAAGTATCTGATATATTCTTTGTGAAGCTTCCCATCTATTAAATGCATCATCATCATATTTGAGCTGATTGATTAGATAATTTTGGTCTTGATAGGGGGGGAATTCTATGTTGATAGGCGAACTAAAGTTTCTATTAATGGAGGCAGTAGGTTTTTGATCAAATCCGTTAAATTTAAATTCCTCAGTACTCTTTTTAAGGTTAATTAAAAACTCTTCGCCCATACTTGTATTTTTTATAGTTTTTGTTTTTTTTGATAATTTAAAAAGCTTCATAAGGATAGGAATATGGAGAGCTTTTTTTGTTGTATTTTTGGGATGATTATTTGATTGTTTAAAAATGAGTGTATATGTTTTTTCATCTTCACTATATTGCTCAGTAACTTCTAATTTCGGGGTACCAACCTGTGAATACCAGTTTTTAAATTGTGAAAAATCTAAATTATTTGCATCACCCATTGCGTCAACAAAATCTTCACAGGTGACAGCGTGTCCATCATGTCTTTTAAAGTAAAGTTTTAAGCCTTTATTGAATCCATCTACACCAAGAATAGTCTGAATCATCCTAACAACCTCAGAACCCTTTGAGTAAACAGTTGAAGTATAAAAATTATCAATAGCTTCATATTGATCTGGTCTTATTGGGTGGGCTGTAGGTCCAGCATCTTCTAGAAATTGGGCTGATCTCAAAGAGTTAATAAAGTTAATTCTAACGACATCCTTTCCTGATTTTGTTGGCAACCTATCCATTGAGAATTGGAGATCTCTAAAAACCGTTAAGCCTTCTTTAAGTGTTAGCTGAAACCAATCCCGACATGTAACTCTATTTCCCGTCCAATTATGAAAATACTCATGGCCAACTATGCGTTCTGAGAATATGAAGTCTGCATCCAAGGAAAATTTTTTATCAAGTAAAATAGTAGATGAATTAAAAATATTTAAGCCCTTATTTTCCATAGCACCCATATTAAAGTCATCAATGGCAACAATCATAAATCTCTCTAAATCTAACTCTAGGCCAAAGCGCTGTTCATCCCACTCGATTGCATTAACCAATGCTTGCAAACAAAAATCTGTTTTACTTATGTTTTTTTCGCTAGCCCACACCTGAAGTAATTTTTTATGGCCACTTAAAGTTTTATATTTCCTTTCATTACAAGAAAGCTTTCCTGCGACCAATGCAAACAGATATGATGGTTTAAGAAAAGGGTCTACCCATGTGGCAGAATGAAAACCACTATCTAAGTCTTCCTTTTTGATTAAGTTACCATTCGATAGCAATACTGGGCAGGTATCTTTTTTTGCAATCAATTTAACTTGATAGACTGACATAATATCTGGTCGATCAAGAGCATAAGTAATATTTCTGAAACCCTCGGCCTCACATTGAGTAACAAATATGTCATTAGAAATATAGAGACCTTTAAGAGCTTTATTAGCTTTAGGGCTACAGCTTGTATGAATCTCAATTTTAAATGATGCATCAAATAAGTTTTTATAGTTTGGAATTATTAAAGCAGTTTTATTCAATATATATTGCTCAAATTTTTCCCCATTAATTTTCAATACAACTAAATCTATATTCTCTCCATTTAACAATAGCTTTGAATTACTTTTAACTTTCGCAATGTTAGGAGTGATTGTCATGATATTAGTAACTATCGTTTTATCAAGATTAAGTTTGATTTCTAATGAAATCTTAGGGCAACAAAAGATTGATTTTATATAATCCTTTCTATAAATTTTGTTTGAAGTGTTATCTGCCATTTTTTACTCCCAAATTAGAATGTTTGGTAGTGTTGGGTCTAATTTACGAAGAAGGGTATAGCCGACTCCAGCTATCCCCCTATAGAGGTTTAAATGCAGGCCAATATCTTCTGCTCCACCAAATTGATACGCGCTCTTATGCGAATTTTCAACACAGTGAGTTAGATAGTTATTTGCTTCTTCTAAGTATGATTTATTATTAGATGCAAATGATGCTTCAGTCAAAAATTCAACCTGACCCATACGCCCGCAACAAAGGGAGTCACCTGCAGAAATATTGCTATTTTTATTAACTGCCTGAATAGCTTTATTTATGTCATCTTTAAAAATTTTGGGCTCTATTTCTCCAAATTTTTTCATACCGAATCTTGATAAGCCAACTCCAGGAGCTCCGTAGCACCACTGACATACTTTTTCTCTAAATCCTCTTTTTGGTCCTTCTACTTGATTAGTATTTACTTTTGGCCAATTCGTAACCTTTTTATTGAAGTAAAAATTATCGTAATCTAAAGAATCTTTTGAAGCTTTTTTAAAATCTTGTCTTTTAGTTTCATAAGCAAGCAAAGAAAATGCATAAGCAAAACCTGAGGCACCATGTGAAATTCCCGTATGTGGAATTAAACCAAAACCTTTCCCAACCCAAGAACTGACATTCCCTACTGAGGTTCTTTTAATAGATAGGAGGTATTCACCACACATGATTGCTTTATCAAGAACCCACTTTTCTTTTGTGTGACGAAATAATTTAAGAAGAGATAAGATTGCACCAGCGGAACCTGCTATAACATCAAAACTTTTATCCTTATTAACAAGATCTTTAGTAATTAGTTTTGCAGCACATTTTGCATCCGAAATTACTTTTTCATCATCAATAAATTCACCTATACAGGTTAGACCATAGATTATTGATCCAATCCCTGATGCACCACCAATACCGTTTACTCTAGCAAATCTTTGTGCATTTTTATCAGAAACATCATCCCTAACTGACGCTATAGCTTCAAGCGAAATTTTCTTCATTTCTTTTGATTTTGCTACCTTTGCAAAAGCAGCTAAATATAACCCAATACCTGTGCTTCCTCCATAAAGATCGAATGATACCGGTGCTAAAGCAGACATTCCTGTTTCACCTATCCAATCAATACATAACCAAGATGCAGAACCTGATTTTCTGATTGCTGCGTCTTTGATTGTTTTTGCAATTGCCTGAGCTTCATTAAAATAAAATTTTTCAATATTTTTTCTCTGATTATTTTTTATTGGGTAAGCGGTAATATTTTTTTTGTAGTTTAATTGATTAAAAGTAGAAATCTTAATTATCTCTGATTGCCACCTAATTTCATCCTCTGATAAAAGTTTAAACCTCTTTAGAGATTGCTGAAATCCACTCTTTGAATCTAATTTACAAACATAACCTCTTGGGTTTATTATTTTTTTTGAATTAACTCCCATATAAAAAACTGGAATGTTAAATTCTGACAAATCAATCCTTTCTTGTCTGATACTAGGCCACATCGAATCTCTCTCTTTATTCCAGTCACAAAGTCTGGATACAAAATCTAAATCTGCACTCCAAATTACCCCATCATCCATTAAGCTAGTACTTTTTAATCTTTTTATTAAGGTTGCGTAAAATCTTGTTGGCTTAATTACCTTTCTAGTTGAATGACTTTTAAAACTTTTTAAAAAATAAGAAAGTCCATTATTTTTAAATAAATTATTTATAAACACTGAATACTGCTGATAACCTTTTAAAAAAATCTCTGTGTGTTTATCGAATAAAATATTTTTATTTTTTTTATGTGGTAAGTTTGTGCTAACTTTCATTTTTGACTCTTTAGCTACAAATTTCATTTCGTCAGTATTTATATTTATACATTTATTTGAGGCAGGTTGATGAAGCCTATGTGATAGGCCGCCAATGTCTATCATTTGATTATCTGAGGATTTTAAATAGGAAGGCAATAATCCAACAGACATAACGGAGTTCATACTTTTTGTATTAGCCAAATCCATACTTTCCCTTTTCTTTTGACCGCTTAAATGCTCAGAGGAGGAGCCTTGGAGTATCATCTCAATGTCTATGGGAACAGGGTGATTCCCAGAGGCCATGATGTTTTCAAAGTGCATGTCAGTGCCAGAAAAATTATGAAATAAACTTAACCATGCGCCTGCTCTTTTAAAGAAAAGACTGCCATCATCACCTTGGTCTAGTTCGGTGTGGTTAATATATTCAGACCAACCATAGTTTTTTTTTGAAATAATTTTCGGTACGCGTAAATCCAATGACCCTTTTTCAGAATTTAACTTTTCTATAAGTTCAGCAAATTTAAAATCAAGACTACAGTCTTTTGGCTTGTAAACTAATTTATTTCTATCTTGTAATTCTAATATTTGAACTGTATGTCCGGAGTTATGTGGGTCTGATAAATCACTAATTATCTTTGATGCATTATTATTCTTACTAAACTTCAGTTTGAATTTTTTATTTATCTCAAGTTGATCTGCCTCAATTCTACTTATTAATTCTTTATTAGTATTTATCCATTGCCTAGTAATTGTAGCAATCATTCTTAACATTACTGGTTTTTCAAAAAATGAATTTATGATGCCTTTATTGTTAATCATGAATGCAATATATTCATTGTAATTTTTATTAAGTTTTGTTGTTGATGTCTTTTTCTTTTTTTTATTGGCAAGTTCCATGTGCTTTGAAAAGCCCTCAAAAAAATAAGGCGTTAGAAAGTTGCTTAAGGATTTCAATAGCTGATATGAAATATCATCAACAGCAGTATTTGAAAAATTCCTTAAGGCCTTACTGGAGACTGATGCTTTGAGTAAGCCGAGTGACTCATTAACCAAATTAAAAAAAATGCTTTCAAATGGCAGAGTAACTCGCTTTGTTGAAAACAATACTTTCTTGGGTATAAGTCCTTGGTTTTGATATACCGTTTGAATCCATAATGAATCTTCTACCCATTGAGGGTATTTTATTTTTTGACTTATTTTTGCTGAAGAAAATCTTGTTAAAACATAATTATATTTAAAATTATCTCTTTTAAGTCGTTTGGAAAAAAGATTCCAGTCACCACCAGAAGCAGCATGACACCAAGCAGCTAGTCTTTTTGCTCCCAGCTCCGTTTCTTTTTTTTGAGCGGGTACAGATTCAAAATCATCTGATAAAAGCTCATCAAATATTGCAGCTTTTAGATATAAGCTTTCCTTAGTTAATATCAACTGAATAAATCCTTTTTTTTAAATATTGATTATAATAAGTTATATATTTAATTTGAGTCAAAAGCTTACCATTTATAATTACATTAATATAAAGTAGGGTGACATTAATGAACTCTTTAATTTGAAAAAAGTATTTCATGAGAAAAATTGTATTTGCAAATCAAAAGGGCGGCTGTGCTAAAACAACCAGTGTAATAAATCTAGCTGCTGCATTAGGAGAATTAGGTCGCAAAGTTTTGATAATTGATCTTGACCCACAGGCTAACTCAACATTTTGGGTAGATGTGGAAAGTAACTCGGATTGCTCATCCGAATTATTTCGAGAAAATTTTGATATTAATAGCATTATTTACCAAACTGCTATGGAAAATGTAAGTATTGTGCCTGCAACACAAAAACTATCTGAAATTAAAACTACTTCTAAAAATACAAAAATCGATTTTTTTTATATCCATAAAAACGTTCGTAAACTAAAAAAAATATGGGATTTTGTTCTAATTGATACCCCACCTACACTCGGTTATTTGACTGTGAATGCTTTAGTGTCAGCAGAGGAATTGTTAGTGCCTGTGACAACACACCTTCTTTCGTTAGCAGGAGTTTATCAATTAATGCAAAAGGTGAATGAAATTCAAAGAACGGCAAATAAAGATTTAAAAATATTAGGTTATTTAGCATCAAGATTTGATACAAGAACTAGACATTCAAAAGAAGTTCTAAATTCACTTAAAGAAAATTTTGGTAATAAAGTTTTTAAGACTATCATAAGGGAGAACGTTCGTCTTGCTGAGGCGCCTTCGTTTCATGAAAGCATTCTAAGTTATGCTAGTAATTCTATCGCTGCTTCAGATTATAGAGCGTTGGCTAAGGAAATTGATCTTAATTAAAAAAAGGTTTATGTATAAACTATGAAAAGAAAAACTATACAATCCAATCCACTAGATGCTTTAGGTGGTAAATCTAATAAAAAACATATAGATACATCCAACAAAATGGTATATGCTAAATCTAAAGTAAATGTAAAGAAAAACATAAAAAAGGAGACTCAATTAATGGCAAAAGATGAAACTGCACTTGATATTCTTGATAATGAAATCGGTTCAAAAGATAAGAAACCAGCTCCAAAGAAAAGCAAAAAAATCACACCAAAATCACTGCATCAGCAGCTAGCACTTGAAACTGTTAATAAATGGTCTACATGGTCAGCTGCAGCAGGTTTTATACCTATGCCAGCAGTTGATACTGCAGCTATTGGGGGTGTTCAAGTTAAGATGATACATGCACTTTGTAAGGTTTATGACGTTCCATTTAAGAAAGAAGCTGTATTGGCTATTATTTCTGCTGTCGTTGGTGGAAGTGTTGCCACATCTCTGGGTAGTGCTGCCAAAGGAAGCGTAGCAAAACTAATACCTGGCATTGGTTCAATTGTAAGTTCTTTTATCCAGCCTGGTGTGGCATATGGAACGACTTATGCCTTAGGAAGAGTTTTTATAGATCACTTTGAAAAAGAAGGTACATTACTCGATTTTGATACCAGTAAAGTAAAAAAATCATTCAATGGATATTTTGATAATGCTAAAAATTTCTTTAAGAGAAAAAAAGGTGAATCAAACATTGTGGATGTAACCCCTGAACCAACAAAATAGTTGGATGTAGATAACATCTAGAAAGCCTATTTTATTTTAAATTTGATAGGTTTTGTAAAGATTTCTTAAATGAATTTAACCAAACACTCATACCTCATTGACTTCTTAAAAAGAGAAGGCATTGATCAATTTAAGTCATTAATATTTCTCTCTTTGAGTGTTGCCCTTGTCAGCACCCTCATGGTTGCCATGATCAATAAAGGCGCAAGCCTTGTAGCAGATGATAAGCCTATTACTATTTATTTCTTTGCATATCTAATTCTTCTGGGTGTTTTTTGGTTTGTTGCTAGACGGTCGAATAAAAAAAATGTAACTCATAGTCAATTCTTAATTCATAAATTCGTAATGAGAACGATGAAGATGGTTCTTCAATCAAATTTAATAAATTTTGAAAAAATAGGTGCTACTCGCATTCTAAATTCTGTTGGAAAGGATGCGCAAACCCTCTCAGGTACAATTCCATTATTAATTGGGTCTGTAACAAGCATCTCTATTGTAATCTTTTTGATTATCTATACGGCTTTTATTTCAATCACCGCATTTATCATTTTGACTGTAGTTACTCTTATTATTTTTCTTATTACATCAAAAGCCTTAATGAAGTCTCATAACAGCATTATGGAGGCATGGAAGCAAGAAGTTGGTTTTTTTGCAATTTATAATGATTTTTTATTTGGCTTTCAAGAGATAAAATTAAATAAAGATAGGGCAAAGTCAATCGCGGAAGATTTTATTGCGCTATCAAAAAAAACAGCTAAAAATAAGGCTGATGCCTTAGTAGAGATAACCAATTTCTTTTCTTTTCTGCAAACAATGTTATACATTCTTATTGGTATTATGATTTTCATTGTACCCATTCTGAGTACACACTTTTCAAAAGATATTCTTGAGATTGCCACAACGACATTATTTTTAGTCGGCTCTTTGTCTGCAACAATTCAGACTATCCCATCATTGTCACAAGGTAACGTAGCTGCTAAACAAGTTTTAGATATTGAAGAAATTTTAAAAAGAGGCTTGAATAAAGAAGTTAAACAATATCAATTTGATAAAGAAGTGAAATCAATAGAGCTCAGAGATGCAGTTTTCAAATACGATAATAAAGAAAAATTTCAGCTTGGCCCAATTAACTTCAAGTTTTCTAAAGGTAAGATATATTTTGTTAGGGGAAGTAATGGTTCTGGAAAAACTACTCTATTGAGATTGCTGGTTGGACTTTATAGTCCAGAAAAGGGTGGTGTTTATGTAAATGGGCAGTTATTAAAAAATAATTTAAAGACATCTTACCAAAATTTATTTGCCGTTGTTTTTAATGATTCACACTTATTTTCTAAGTTATACGGTATCTCGGATGAAAGTTTAGAGCAGCTGTCTGACCTTATATCAATGATGGAATTAAACCATAAGGTTGAAGTGAAGAATAAGATCTTTAACACCTTGGATTTATCAACTGGACAAAGAAAAAGAATTGCATTGATGGTTGCTTTGATGGAAGACCGTAATTTCATTGTACTTGATGAATGGGCAGCTGATCAGGATCCAGTCTTTAGAAAAAAATTCTACAAGAAAATCTTACCTTCTTTAAAAAAACAAGGTAAAACAGTCATTGCACTGACACATGATGATGCTTATTATGATACTGCAGATGAAATTATTAAATTGGAAAATGGAAAGATGAATTCATGAGTAAAGATATCTCAAAAAAGCTTAAGAAAACGAATCCTTTTTATATTTTCGTATTTTTCTTTAATAACTTAATTAAGCTTTTAAAAAAACATTTCATCATTGTTCTAATCTTACTTGCCGTTCTAATTTCATCTTTTATTGTGTTATGGCCAGTAATTCATAAAAATATTAAACCAGGACATGTCGGAGTCATTTTTAAACCTTTCTTTCAAGGTATAGATCTTAATTATGTTGCCCCTGAAGGTATAAATTTTAAGCTCCCTTGGAATAACATCATTTCATATAACGCTAGAATTCAAAAGCATCAACTTAAGCTTGAGGTAATTACGGCTGACCTTCTTAAATCTAACATTACAGTTGTATTCCAATACGAAATTGATAAAAATAATGTACCACTATTGCACCGATACCTAGGTGAAGATTACCTTGATAAAGTAATCATTCCTGAGGTCATTAGCATAGCGAGAGGTAAGATTGCAGAAAGAAGATCAGAAACAGCTTTTTCTAAGGATATTTTAGTATTAGCTGAAAATATCTCAATTAATGTAGATGAAGTAATCATTAATAATATAAATCCACCAGGAGTAAGTCAGGTAAGATTGATAAGGATTAGTGATGTACAAATTACTGACATTCAATTTCCAAAGGTAGTTCAGGACGCTATACAAAATAAGATTGTTCAGAGAGCTAAATTAGAAGCTTATGAGTTTATTCTAAAATCATCAGAAAAAGAAGCTGAAAGAAAGGCTATAGAAGCCTCAGGGATTAAGGCATTTCAAGATATTATCCAAAATGGTCTCACGACAAATTACTTAAGATGGAAGGGGATTGATGCAAGTGAGAAACTAGCATCTTCACCAAATGCAAAGATTGTTATTTTTGGGCAGGGTAATGCAAGCTTACCAATAATTTTAGGTGATCTAGACCGTAACCCGATAGGTAAAAATGTATTAAATAAAATTCCAATTAGTGATAACGCTATCGAAGATAGTTCAAGAAAAGTTGAATCAGAAACAAAAGAAAGCTACTAGGAATTGCTTATGAAGAATCAATATGGATACCAAATCAGAAAAGTAATCCTTTTTCTGGGTCTTTTATTGTTGATAAGTGGTTTATCTCAGCCCACGATGTCAGCAGATAGCGAAACGAAGGTGATTTTAGATAACTTAAGATATGACCTTCAAAATAATGAGGATGAGACCAAGGCTTTAAAAGAAAGACAGCAAATAGTTAGTCCAAGAGAGGCTATTCCAAATAAGGACTTAGTTTGCTTTTATACACTCATAAAGCCAACATTTTTCTATTTAAAGAGAATGACTTATACCACCCAAGGTATATCGAACTGCGATCCAAACTTATATTATGTAACTTCAAATGAAAGCATAAAAGACACATTCAGAACCACAGTTAAGCCCTGGAGAGTGTTTAAAGATGGTATTCATAAGTTAACAGCAGTAAATAGAGCTGGTGTGAATGGTCAATTTACCTATATTGGTAAGCAGGCTATTTATCGCATTGATGAATCAAAAGTTGGTTGGGTAGATTTCCTCCTTTTTCCTGACAATAGTGGAATGGGAGGGATGCCGTATTTTCCTCATACCTCCCGAGGGCTAAGAGATTATTTTTTTCCTAAAAATTCTCAAATCAATATTATCAAAACAAATGACAACCAATTTTTTGTACTCACTTCCTATTCAATAGATATGAAAATGAATGATAATAATCAAGAAAATAGCGTTGTTAGTCGACTTAACCTTCCTGAAGGATACAGTGCTAAGTTGATTACTCTAGAAAAAAATATGGAGGTTTCAACGGCTGATCCAACACATGTTTATTACAATATGACAGATGGATATGGAAATAGATATATTGGTCTAGATGAAAATAATTCAAATATTATTAATAAAATATGGAACTCAAATTGAAAATTAAGACCGTAATAAATTCTAAAATCCTACTACAACTTTTCATCATTCTTATGATATCTGGATGCTCAACTATTCTTCCTCCAACATTTGAGGAGCAAAGTGCTACATATAATAGAACCATGGAACAGTATCAAATTAATCAAATTTTTACCAATATCATAAGAGCTTCAGAAGACAGACCTATTGCATTTAATGATATACCTTCAGTATTAGGGAATGCAAATACAACAACGACAGTTGCTCCAGGCTTAAATTTTGGAGCGGATGGCGATCTCTGGAGCGGTGGACTTTTTGGAATAATTGGTAATAACCTAGAGTCAGCAACATTTAATCCATCACAAATGTACTCTGAAGGCTTCACATTTACTCAATCATCTATGGACAATGCAACATTTTGGAATGAGTTTATGACTAAAATCCCGATGAAGAAATTGGTCTACTTTCGGGGTAATAATATCCCTGAAGAGCTTATACTCAAATTACTAATTGACGAATTTGTAATTGAAAAGGCGAGTGGTGAGATTACTGTCCTTGAAAACGATCCTTCAAAACCAAGTTACTTGGCATTCGAAAAATTATTTAAATTTCTAATAAAAAATAAATTAACTTTTGGCAGTCAAGAGAATAAAAAAGGTAATAAAGTCGAAAAAGAAAAGGCTACATTATGTATTTCAGATTCTCCAAAAGCTAATAGTCAATATAAATTTAATACTAATGCCTACTGTAATATTCAAAAAGAAGCTATTTACAATTCAGATAAGTTATTTATACCACTTCGATCTGTTAAAAATATTTTTGACTACTTAGGTGCGGTTGCTGCAGTACAACTATGGGACGAGCCTATTTATGTCGAGCTAAGTTCATCTATTGATACATACAAACAGACAAGAACGAAAAAAAAGGATACAAGAAAAAATGCAACCAAGCTTTTGGTAGTTGAGAGAAACTCAATATTCGAAGATAAATTTGCGTATACAGAAGACTTATATGGAAATACATTTATCATTCCAGCCATCGATGCTGGGTACTCACAAAAGGTAATTGCATTTTTATCTGAGTTATTAATTTTAACTAAAATCCCTGGTTCAACTGCACCACAACCAGGTGTATTATTACAGTAGTTAAATTTTTGGATTAAGAGCTTATGCGTTTTATAAATGTAAATAAATTAAATAGTAGGAGACTTAAAATATGATAGATTTAAATGAAAAAGTAACTGACGCAGACTTAGAGGAATGTTTTTCTTTGTCTGGTTGTCACAATGTTGGATGGACAGTAGCATGTTCTGTATAAGCTATCTTTTTAAAAGTTAAATTAAGAAGAAATTATGGATCTCTTTAGTTACAATGTTTTTTATATAATACTTGGCTGCATCCCAATTTATTTACTTTCAAAGGTATGGTATTTTTTCTTCAAATTATGGGAAGCAAACCCTTTCTTTAAAAGCTTTGTCATTCATTTTCTAACATTATTTACCGTCATTATGACTTATGGCTTTGGTTATTATGCCTCTGGATTTTGGCAAAATATCACGCCCGTTATCATAATATTCCTAATTGATATAATTATTATATTTATGATTTTATTTTTCAGCTCAAATAAATCAACTGCTTCAATTTAAAAGGCTTTAAATAAGATCTGTTGATCAGAAAGTTATTTTAAGATCGTTTTTGATCCAGGAGATTAATATATACCCTAGCTTGTATTAGGATATGCTAGGAAAATATTAATACATATAGGACAATAAAACAATGGAAGGCATTGATTTGGTAAACTATTTAGGACAGTTTAGGATTGGATTAAATAAAGAATTGGTGGAGGTAAGC
>JABHXS010000146.1 GCA_018657165.1 Nitrosomonadales bacterium | reverse complement strand
TCTTCAATATTTAGTTGAACAGGAATACCCATTAAATCTTGTATACTTGTTCTAAGTGACTCAATATCCTCACCTTTTTTCCCAATAACGATACCTGGTCTAGCGGAAAAGATAGTGATTTTGGCATTTTTAGCAGGTCTTTCGATTAAAATTCTACTTACAGCTGCATTCACAAGCTTCTTATTTAAAAACTCTCTAACTTTTATGTCGTTATTTAACAGTCCCGCAAAGTTTTTACTGTTTGAATACCATCGCGAAGACCAATTCTTGTTGATAGCTAAACGAAAACCAGTTGGATTTATTTTTTGTCCCATAATTCTCTCTTTTAATTGCCTACAGTCACAGTAATGTGACAGGTTGGTTTAATGATTCTTTTACTGCGCCCTTTTGCTCCAGCACGCTGTCTTTTTAAAATGGTTCCCTTATCAACATAAATAGTTTTTATTTTTAACTCATCAATATCAGCCCCATTATTATTTTCTGCATTCGCAATAGCAGATTCAACAACTTTTTTTACAATCTCAGCACCTTTTTTTGGGCTAAAAGTTAATATATCAAGCGCACTGTCTACCTTTTTTCCTCGAATTGAGTCAACCACCAGCCTAGCCTTTTGTGGAGATATTCTTACACCTTTAAGTATTGCAGAAACTTCAATAGCCATAATTTAATTATTCCTTCGTTTTTTTGTCGCCAGTGTGGCCCTTAAAGGTCCTTGTACCAGCAAACTCTCCAAGTTTATGTCCAATCATATTTTCAACAATTAGAACAGGTGTGTGTTGTCTTCCATTATGTATAGCGATGGTTAAACCAATAAAATTAGGAAGTATAGTTGATCTCCTTGACCAAGTTTTAATTGGTTTTCGATCTCTAGTTTCAGATGCAACCTCAACTTTTTTTGCTAAATGAGCATCTACAAATGGTCCTTTTTTTATTGATCTAGACATATTTTTTATTTACCTTTTATTTGACGGTCTACGACTTATTCTCATATTATCCGTGCGTTTATTATTTCTTGTTCGGAATCCTTTTGCTGGTGTTCCCCATGGGCTTACTGGATGACGTCCACCTGATGTTCTACCTTCACCACCACCATGTGGATGGTCTACTGGGTTCATAACAACACCTCTTACCGTAGGTCGTATACCTCTCCATCTCGTTGCACCTGCCTTACCGATTGATCTTAATGAATGCTCTTCATTGCCAACTGAGCCTATTGTTGCTCTACAATCAACGTGTACTTTTCTTACTTCTCCTGACCTTAATCTAAGCTGCGCGTACATTCCCTCTCTTGCAAGAAGCTGAATTGACGCACCTGCTGAACGGGCAATTTGTGCTCCCTTCCCAGGCTTTAGTTCAATACAATGCACAGTACTTCCAACAGGAATATTTTTTAAAGGTAATGAATTTCCTATTTTAAAAGGAGCCTCATTCCCACTTAACAGTTCTTCACCAACTGAAATGCCTTTTGGCGCAATAATATATTTTCTTTCTCCGTCTGCGTAACATAATAGAGCTATGTGAGATGATCGATTTGGATCATATTCAATTGTTTCAACCTTAGCTGGAATACCGTCTTTATTTCTTTTAAAATCAATCAATCTGATAAATTGTTTATGGCCACCACCTTGATGTCTAACAGTGATTCTGCCAGAACTATTTCTTCCAGAACCTCTTATCTTTTTTTGTAATAATGGACTAAATGGCTTTCCTTTATGAAGCCCGGGTGTAACAACTTTCTCTAATCCCCTTCTTCCTGGTGATGTTGCTTTTACTTTGATTATAGCCATTTTATATTCCCTATATCCTTATTCGCCAGTGAAATTAATTTCTTGTCCAGGCTTAAGACTGATGTAAGCTTTTTTCCAATCACTTCTTTTGCCCATTAATCTCCCAGCCCTTTTTGTCTTACCGTTCATATTTAAAATATTAACTGCTGTAACCTCAACCTTAAACATAAGCTCAATCGCCTCTTTAACCTCTTTTTTTGTTGCATCTTTTTTTACCTTAAAAGCAAATTGATTATGTTTATCAGCAACCATAGTTGCTTTTTCAGTAACCTGAGGGGCTAAAACAGCTTGTAATGATTTATTTACGCTCATGCGAACATCCCTTCTAATTGTTTAATTGCAGCTGATGTTGCTATAACTTTTTGGAAATGCACCAAGCTAACGGGATCAGCATGTTTTGCTTCAACAACTAGCACATGCGGAATATTTCTTGAAGAAAGGTATAAATTTTCGTTAAACTCATCGATTAAAATCAATACATTATCTTTTACTCCGAACGTATTAATTTTTTCTAAAAACTTTTTAGTTTTCGGTGTTTCAACATCAAATTTTTCAACTACCGCTAATCTCTCTTGCCTTACAATCTCAGATAAAATAGATCTCATTCCTGCACGATAGGCTTTTTTATTTAGTTTTTGAGTGAAATTTTCATCAGGTCTGTTTGGAAATGCTCGGCCTCCTCCACGCCAAATAGGACTTGAAGTCATTCCGGCACGAGCTCTACCTGTTCCCTTTTGCGCCCATGGTCTTTTAGTTGTGTGACGAACTTCAGCGCGAGTTTTTTGTGATCTCGTACCTGTACGTCCATTATTCATGTATGAGGTAACTAATTGATGAATTAAGCCTTCATTAAAATCTTTAGCAAATGCGTTATCAGACGCACTTACAGTTTTTTTGGTTTCTTTTCCCTTGCTATCGATTAGTTTTAATTCCATTATTTACCTGCCTTAACTTTAATAGCTGGTTTGATCTCAATGTTAGAACCTTTTGAGCCAGGAACTGCACCCTTAATTAGAATTAGGTTTCTTTTTGAATCAATACGAACTACTTCAAGATTTTGCGTTGTTCTTCTTTTTGAGCCGAGTTGCCCAGACATTTTCTTTCCAGGGAATACCCTGCCTGGATCTTGACAATGCCCAGTTGAGCCTAACGAGTTATGAGAAACAGAAACACCATGTGTCGCTCTTTGGGATCTAAAGTGATGTCTTTTTTGTGCACCAGAAAAGCCTTTACCAATAGTTACTCCGGTTACATCAACCTTTTGACCTTTTTCAAAAGTGTCTACGGAAAAAACCGAGTCGGATGAGTAGCTTGATACATCTTCAGCTGATTTGATTCTGAACTCTCTAAGACCTACGCCCGCTTCTTTAGCTGCTTTAGCATAATGTCCAGTCATTGATTTATTTAACTTAGATGGCTTCACGCTACCATAAGCCACTTGTACCCCGTGATAACCATCAGTTTTATTAGTTTTAATCTGAGTCACTCTATTTGGAATAACCTCTAATACCGTCACAGGAATTGATATTCCATCATCAGTAAAAACGCGAGTCATTCCGACCTTGCGACCTACAAGCCCTAAGCTCATGATCATTTCCTTATAAATTATTATTTTACAAACTAATTACAATTGATTAGCTTGTTTCTAAAAGAGCGCTATTATAACGAACGCTAATTAATTTTACAACTTTATTTCTACATCAACTCCTGCTGGTAAATCTAACTTCATCAAAGCATCTACAGTCTTATCAGTTGGCTCAAGAATATCCATTAAACGTTGATGTGTTCTAATTTCAAATTGATCCATCGCTTTTTTATTTACATGTGGTGAACGTAATAAATCAAAACGTTCCTTCCTTGTTGGAAGTGGAATAGGGCCTTTAACAAGTGCGCCTGTTCTTTTTGCTGTATCTACAATTTCCTGTGCCGATTGATCTATTAATTTGTAATCAAAAGCCTTTAAACGTATACGTATTTTTTGTGAAGCCATTATAATTTTCCTTTTAAGAGCGAATGTCCATTTCAGAACACTTTTTTTAAATTAACTTATTCTATAACTTTTACTACAACACCTGAGCCAACTGTTCGACCACCTTCACGAATCGCAAATCTTAGTCCTTCTTCCATCGCGATTGGTGCAATCAATGTTGCTGTAATTGACACATTATCTCCTG
>JABHXS010000026.1 GCA_018657165.1 Nitrosomonadales bacterium | reverse complement strand
CGGATTTAATTTTAAAGACCAAAATCTTAAAAATAAAAAATTAAGGATGGCCTTATCAATGGCTATAGATCAAAGACAAATCCTAGAATATTTTTTACCCAATAAATCCAGACTTTCTCAGCAGATTCTCCCGCCTGAACATTGGGCTAGTGTCGATATTATTGAGAATAATTTCAATCCTGAAAAAGCAAGAAAATTAATTTCGGAGATCAATCTAACAAAGCCAATAAAATTAGTCTTAAAAACTTCTACAGATCCATTTAGAGTAAAAATTGCAACTATTATTCAGAATCAATTAAAGGGCGTAGGTGTTGATTTACAAATAAAGTCATTGGATTGGGGTACTTTCTTTAGAGATATTCAGGCGGGTAACTTTCAGTTATATACTTTGACTTGGGTTGGTATCACAAATCCTGATATTTATTTTAAAATTTTCTCATCAAATCAATTACCTCCCTTAGGGTTGAATAGAGGTCAATATATAAATAAAGAGATGGATGAGCTTTTATCAGAGGCAATAGAAAAAAATGAATGGAATAAGGTAGTATTAAAAGCATATCAGGATATTGGGCTCATTCCGCTTTGGTATGAGGGGGGGTTTGCAGCGTTTAGAAAAAATATCTCTAATTATAAGCTTTCACTTGATGGCAGTTGGAATGGATTAAATGGTATTAAAAAAAATTAACAGTATTTATATAGATATTTCAATAAAAAATCAGACATTATCCCTTTTTGATGGAGACATTCTTATGAAGTGTTTTTCGGTTTCCACTGCAAAAAGAGGTCTAGGGCAACAAAAAAATAGCTTTAAAACCCCCCTAGGGAAACATGTTGTGAGAGCTAAGATAGGCGATACCCTTCCTATTTTCAGTGTCTTTTCATCCAGAAGGCCAACAAATAAAATATGGACTCCTGAAGCTTCTGAATCTCAGCCCCAAAAAGATTGGATATTATCCAGGATTATCTGGTTGTCCGGATGCGAGGTTGGGTTTAATAGGCTTGGAGATGTTGATACGATGCAAAGATACATATACATTCATGGTACCCCCTATGAAGAAGACTTAGGCTTTCCAGTTTCAGAAGGATGCATCAGAATGGGCAACAAGGATGTAATTGAGCTTTTTAATCTTATAGCGGTAGGAACCAATGTTTTCATTAATGAGAATTAATTTTGCTTAGGTTGTTATTAACAAGTATTTGCCAAATTTTTGGTATTTTTTTTATAACTTTTTTGATACTTCACTTGATCCCAGGTGATCCTATAATGGTCATGATGGGAGAATCTGCTTCATTGGCCGATCAAGAAAAATTAAGAAGAGAACTTGGGCTTGATAAGTCAATCATTGAACAAATGATCCATTCAATAAGCCAGATTACTCAAGGAAATTTTGGCAAATCAATTTTAACTAACATGCCAATTAAACCTCAATTATTTGATGCTGTTAAGAATACCTATGCACTTGCATCTCTGGCGCTATGCATCGCGATTTTATTTGGCTTTATCGGGGGTATTTTGGCTGCAAAATTTCAAGGAAGCTATATTGATAGGTGCATAATTAATACCAGTTTGTTTTTTATTTCTATCCCACATTTTTTTCTTGGCCCATTATTAATTTTAGTTATGTCAATTTATTTAGGTTGGTTACCCGTAAGTGGCATGGAGGGCCAATATGCAATTATTTTACCTGCACTTACACTCGCCCTAGGATTACTTGCGATTATTATTAAAATGACAAGAAATTGTATGATAGAAATTATTAATTCAGATGTAGTTAGAACAGCTAGAGCAAAAGGCTTGGGAGAATTAAGAATCACATTACATCATATGTTTAGGTTAGTCTTAATTCCATTAATCACCATCATAGGGATGCAATTTGGTTCATTATTATCAGGCGCTGTAATTACAGAAACTCTTTTTAGCTGGGATGGGCTAGGTAAATTACTGATTACATCAATTCAAACAAGGGATTATCCTGTTACTCAGGCTTGTATATTAATTATTGCCTCTTCATATGTTTTTATTAATTTTTTAACTGAAGTTGCCTATCGACTTTTAGACCCGAGAATGAGGCATCATAGTTTATGAAACAAATTGCCTTGGCGATCATTTTATTTTGGACTTTCTCACTTATTTTTAAAATACTAAGTGGCTTTGATTCAAGCGTTATGAAGGTTGATGAAATTCTTGTTTCACCTAATTTTACTGACTGGTTTGGTAAGGATGATTTTGGCCGAGATATATATTTTAGGCTGATTGATGGGTTTATTAATTCTTTTGAAATTATTTTTTATGTCACTCTAATTACTAGTATTTTGGGAATTTTTATAGGCGTGTTGTCAGGATATTTGGGGGGTAGATTGGATCAAATTATTAAATTTATTACTACTCTATTTATGTCTTTTCCTGGGATTCTTCTCGCAATTGCATTTGCAGCAATACTTACCCCCGGAAAATTTAATTTAATTATTGCCCTTTCTATCGGCGGTTGGGTTGGGTATGCTAGATTAGCGCGAGCACAAACCTTACTCATTAAAGAACAAGATTTTGTAAGAGCTTCTCAATCAATGGGAAGTTCAAAATTAAGAACAATTTTTCGTCATATCCTACCTGCTTTATCAACACCAATGATTGTGGAGGCTACTTATGCTGTCGCAGGTTTAATTATTGCGGAAGCTAGCCTTTCATTTTTAGGCCTTGGGTTGCAGGCGCCTGAAGCATCCTGGGGAGGGATGATGAGAGATAGTGTTCGCTATCTTTTAGCTTCACCACACTATGCAATTATTGTAGGAGCAAGCATAATGTCTATGGTCTTTGCTATAAATTTTATTGGCGATTTTTTACATAAATTTTGGGGTATTAAGAATGGTTAATAAATTTTAATTTTTAAACTGGATGATAAATTAACATGACATGTTTGATGATTGATGTAGGATCCACAGAGCTTACCCAAAAGGATACGGAAAGATTGCAACATAAATTAGTGGGCGGAGTTATTTTATTTTCAAGAAACTATAAAAATAAAAACCAAATTAAAACACTTGTTACTTCAATTAGAAAAATTAAGAAAAATATTCTTATTGCAGTTGATCATGAAGGGGGGAGAGTTCAAAGATTCAAAGAGGAATTTACTCATATCCCAGAAATGGCATATCTTGGAAAGATTTATGATGCTGATAAGAATGAGGGGAGAAAATGGGCAGAATTATGTGGGTGGCTTATTGCGCATGAGCTGGGAGAGTGTGATATTGATTTTAGTTTCACGCCAGTTTTGGATATAAACTTTGGAACCAGTTCAGTAATAGGTGATCGATCTTTTCACCAACAAATTAAACCAATCATAGAGCTAGCATCCTCCCTTACGGATGGCTTAAAGTTATGCGGTATGCAAGGGGTAGGTAAGCATTTCCCTGGTCATGGGTATATTAAGTCGGATACCCACCTGGAAGTTGCGTGTGATAAGAGATTGCTTGAAGAAATACAAAGAAAGGATATAAGTATTTTTAAAGAATTGATAAAAAAAAATATTGCAGGCCTGATGCCATCTCATGTAATTTACTCCAGCTGTGATCGAAAGCCTGCTGGGTTTTCTCAATTCTGGTTAAAAGACCAACTTAGAGAGTGTTTGAATTTTAAGGGAGCCATTTTTTCAGATGACATGGGAATGAAGGCGGCACAAATTTTTGAAAAGGATTTGGTATTGAGAGTCAGAAAAGCATTGGCAGCTGGCTGTGATATGGTTCTAGTCTGCAATCAAAAGGACGAAATTGATCATGTGCTAGATAAGCTAGAATGGAATCAAGACCCATGCTCAATGAATAGGTTGTTGAACATGCGCCGTGACCCGTCAAAGTATAAAGAGAGGCCTCCCTCTCTTTTAAATTACAGCCATGAGGAAGTTAAAAAAAGCATTAATGAAGTAAAAAATTTAGTTAAAAAAACATAAATAAATATTATCCAAATGACTTGAATTTTAGCAATATTGTCCTTATCCTATAGGGGTGATACTTTTTTATACATAAGGAAAAATTAATACAATGGCAGATAATTTTAATGTTGCAAGTCAATCAGCTTCTGAACTTTCAACAAACAAAGTTTTAAGAAATACTTACGCACTTTTAGGTTTTTCGTTGATCCCAACACTTATTGGAGCCCTGATGGGGATGTCAATGAACTTTGGATTTGCGGCGCAAAGCCCTATTTTATTTTTTATTGTTACTTTAGGCGCAATGTTTGGGATGTTCTATTTAATTAGAGCTAATAGAAATAGTAGTCTTGGTGTTGTCTTTCTGCTTGGCTTAACCTTTTTAATGGGAATTTTATTAGGACCTATTTTACAGGTTGCTTTTAGTTTAAGTAATGGCGGGCAAATTGTTGGATTGGCTGCAGGTGGAACTGCAACAATTTTTCTTGTTCTTTCAGGAATAGCCACAACAAGCAAGAGGGATTTCTCGTTTATGGGAAAATTTCTTATGATCGGGCTTTTATTGCTAATCCTTGCAATGGTTGTAAATATCTTTTTTCAAATACCAGCCATGTCATTAGCAATCTCAGCAATCGCGGTGCTTATATTCTCTGGCTTTATTCTTTATGACGTGAATAGAATTGTTAGAGGTGGCGAAACAAATTAT
>JABHXS010000027.1 GCA_018657165.1 Nitrosomonadales bacterium | reverse complement strand
TCTTTCTGGAACTGAGCCAATAAAGAAAAAAACTCTTCATTACTTCTTCAAGCTTTCAGAGTGTGATGAATTTTTAAAAAAATGGACAGAGAATGAGACATTGCAGCTTGAAGCTAAAAATAAGTTAAAGGAATGGTTTGACATGGGGCTGCAGGATTGGGATATATCTCGTGATGCACCATATTTTGGGTTTGAGATCCCTAATGCCCCTGGAAAATATTTTTATGTATGGCTTGATGCTCCTATTGGATATATGGCGAGCTTCAAAAAATTTGCAAAAATGAACAATTTATCATTTGATGAATATTGGAAGAAAGACAGCACAACTGAATTGATTCATTTTATTGGCAAGGATATTTTATATTTTCATGCATTATTTTGGCCAGCTACACTAAATTATTCTAATTACAGGACTCCTACAAAAATATTTACCCACGGCTTTTTAACAGTTAATGGCGAAAAGATGTCAAAATCAAGAGGCACATTTATTACAGCAAGAAGTTATCTTGATCATGTAAAGGACCCAAATTTTTTAAGGTATTACTATGCAACAAAATTAAATTCCTCTATGGAAGATTTAGACTTAAATCTTGAGGACTTTGTTGCCAAAAATAATAGTGACTTAATTGGAAAGTTTATCAATATACCAAGCAGAACATCTGGATTTTTAGGTAAGTTTTTTAATCATGAGCTTATGCCCTTGACTTTAATAGCGTCAGATGAAGGTTTGGCATTATTAAAAAAAATTAAAGAATCTAGAGTGGCTATTGAAGAACACTATGAGGCTCGTGAGTTCAGCAAATTAGTGAAATTTGTTATGCAGTTAATTGAGGATTTGAACGAATATATAAGTAAAACTGAGCCATGGAAGTTAGCTAAGCAGGAGCAACAACAAAAATCCCATTCAGCATTGCACGAAATTTGTTCCATTTGCCTTAAATCCTTTAGAATTCTTTCTATCTTCCTTACACCCATTATTCCAAACCTTTGTGAAAAAATTGCCTTATTTTATGGGGAAGAGTTTTTTGATAGTTTTAATTTAATTGAGGACGATGTATTAAAAATTAAAACTTACAAACATCTTTTGAAGCGAATTGAGCAAGAATCAGTTGACTTGATGATTAACTCTAATAGTAAGGATTAAAAGAAATTAGTTGCAAAGCTGATTGTATATTTGATGTAATACCTCATTAGGATTTGAGGCACCTGTTACTGGTCTTCCAACAACCAAAATGTTTGAGCCAAAATTTACTGCATCAGTTGGGCTTGCAGCCCTTTTTTGGTCATCACCATTTATGTGCCCCAATCTAATGCCCGGCGTAATAAAAACAAAGTCATTTGGAAGGTATTTTTGAATATTAGGTATGTCAGGCGCTGCACATACTATTCCATCAAGACCACTTTCTGCAACTGATAATGCAAGCCTTTTAACACAGTCCTTAATATTACCTTTGAGCCCAATCTCTTCTAGAAAATCTTTATTATGACTTGTTAACAACGTTACCCCAATCAACTTTATTTTCTTACCAGAGACAGCGCTTTTGGCGGCCACCATCATTTCTTTACCGCCTAGAGCATGGACGTTTATTATGTCCACATTGAGTCTTGAAGCAGCTTCACATGCCTTCATAACAGTATTGGGAATGTCATGAAACTTTAAGTCTAAAAATACTTTAAAACCCTCTTTTTTGGCCCATAATACAATCTCGGGTCCACAGGCGGTAAATAGCTCTTTTCCAATTTTTATTCCACAATACTTATTATGGAGCTGCCTAATCAATTTTTTTGCATCATTAGCTGACTTTGTATCAATTGCTACATAAATTTCAGTTTGTTTTGTCATTAAGCTAATTTTCTAAAGTAATGTCAATTGGTTCTGATGGAAGTGATTCCCATGAATTACATCCTGGGCATTGCCAATGAAATTGTTTTGCTTTAAAACCACATTCATTGCAATTAAAAAATCTTCTTTCACTAATTGAATTTTTAATTGTTTGTTGAATAAGCTCAATATTTTCAATTTTATTTGACTTCTTAATGGTTAAGATTTGAAATAATTGATCAAGTGAAAGCAGACTCGGTCTTTGTATTAGCTCATTTCTGGCTATCTCCTCAGCCCTTTCAATGCCTTCATTCTTTAAAACTAATTTGTACAATGAGCCTAAAATTGTTTTAAGTTTATAAAGCTCATAATATCTTGAAAGAATGGATAAGGCTTCGTTAACGTTATTTTGAATTTCATAAGCAGAAATTATTTTTTGAATCACTAGGCCGAGATATTCTGGTTTCTGATATTCAATTTTTTTCCAATAAATAATAGCTTCATCATATTTTTTTTCTTCATGGGCAATGTCACCGAGAAGTATATTAGCTCTCACACAGTTTTTTGATTCTTCTAGAGATTTTTTAAGATATGTTTTTGCCATACCATATTTTTTGTTCATTAAGTGGTTTGTTGCTAATTCACAAAAATAATGACTAATTGGAATTCTAAACGAAACTCCAGAGGTCTTCTCTAAATTAGAAGCAGACTCAATGGCTTTATCCCAATCTCTCTCTCGTACATATATCTCTCTTAATAAATTTAATGAATACTGAAAATAATTTTCATTTTTTAGATCTTTAAGTATAGATTCAGATCTTCCATACAGACCAGCTTTAAAGTAATCCTGCGCTAGTTCAGCTTTTATTGAATCTTCTTGTTCAGAAGTAATTTCTCTTTTATTCAGAAGGGCAATATGTAAATTTATAGCCTTATCATATTTACCTTCTCTTCTCAGCAGTGAGCCAAGAGCAAAATGTATTTCGAGTGAATTATTTTTTAATTTAACAGCTTTTTCAAGTTCAGTTATTGCACTCTCATTTTGATTGGAGTTAAGGTATGAGAGAGCTTTGAAAAGCGAGGCTGGAAGATTAGTACTTTCCGCAATAATTTGTTTTATGTCAACACGAGCAGAAACCCACCCTAGGATAAAGAATAAAGGTATTACTAATAACCACCAAAATTCAAATTCGATCATAATTTTTAAAAAAAAACATATTCAAATTAACTATAAAGTGAATATGTTTTTTATAAATTGCACTTATTTATTTATCAACTTTTATTTTTAGTTCTTTGCCTGGTTTAAAATGCGGGACAAATTTTTCAGGAACATTTACTCTTTCACCTGTTTTAGGGTTTCTACCGACTCTTGCTGGTCTGTGGTGTAGGCTAAAACTTCCGAAACCTCTTATCTCAGCTCTACCACCTTCACTTAAGCTTTTACTTAGTGAGTCAATAACTGTTTTTACTGATAACTCTGCATCTTTATGCACAAGCTGCGAAAACCTATTAGAAAGCAGGGCTATTAATTCAGATTTAGTCATTTTTATTATCTAGTTTTTCTTTTAGAAGGGCACCTAGATTAGTTGTTCCTGCATTTTCAGGCTCATCAGTTTTTTCCTTCGCTTCTTTCTTTGGTTTTTTTGTGGTTTCGGTCTTTTTATTTTCATTTGGGTCATCAGATAATTGCTTAATACCTAAAGAAATTCTTTCTTTATCTACATCGATTGATAAGATGACTGATTCAACCTCATCTCCTCTGTTATAATTTTTTAATGCTGATTCTTGATCAGACCAAGCAATATCTGAAAGGTGGATTAGACCATCAATATCCCCTGGCAGTCCGATAAATACACCAAAGTCTGTAATTGATTTGATATTACCTTTGATTTTATCGTCTTTTTTATTACTATTTGCAAAATTGTCCCATGGATTATCTTTGCATTGTTTCATGCCTAACGACAACCTTCTTCTGTCTTCATCAATCTCAAGAATCATTACCTCAACTTCATCACCTAATTGAACTGCCTTTGATGGATGAATATTTTTATTTGTCCAGTCCATTTCAGAAACATGCACCAATCCTTCAATACCAGTTTCAATTTCAATGAAAGCACCATAATCAGTTAAATTAGATACCTTTCCGAAAACTTTTGTTTTAACAGGGCTTCTTCTTGATAATCCAACCCATGGATCTTCATCAAGCTGTTTTAAGCCAAGTGAAACCCTATTTTTCTCTTTATCAAATTTCAATACTCTGGCATCAATTTCATCACCTATATTAAGTATTTCGGATGGATGTTTAATTCTTTTCCATGCTAAGTCTGTTATGTGAAGCAATCCGTCTATACCACCCAGATCAACAAAAGCTCCGTAATCTGTTATATTTTTTACAATACCTTTAACAACAGACCCCTCTTTGAGTGTATCAATTAAGGCTTCTAGATCAACTCCATTTTGCCCTTCTAATACTGCCTTTCTTGAGACAACAACATTATTTCGTTTTCTGTCAATTTTGATTATTTTTAATTCACATTCTTTATTTTCAAAAGGAGTTGTATCTTTGATTGGTCGAATATCAACTAAAGATCCGGGTAAAAAAGCCATAATGCCGTTTACAGTAACTCTTAAACCTCCCTTTACCTTACTACTAACATAACCATTAACTATTCTTGATTCTTCCATTGCATCTTCTAGATCAAGCCATGCTTGCATTTCTTTAGCCCTAGCCCGCGATAGAAGCGTAGATCCATATCCGTCTTCTAATTTTTCGATCGATACCTTTACATGGTCACCTAAATTTACTTCAACATCGCCCTTATCATCAAGAAATTCATCTGTTTTGATTAGGCTTTCTGATTTTAAACCTGCATTAACAATTACAAAGTCACTATCAATCGATATAACTTCTGCAGTAATTACCTCTCCTTGACGCATTTCCTTAAGCGCCATACTTTCTTCAAATAAATCAGCGAAACTTTCAGATGATTTTTGTGTTGTTTTTTCTAGGGTTGCCATTTTAAATTTTTTACCTTCATTTGATCCCATCTAGCGATGGGGTTGTTAATAAAATCTAATAAACTTGGAATTTATTAGACAGCTTATGCTACTTAGTTTATCTTACTACCAATAATCTCCATTACTTTTTCAAAGGTCTGATTAATGCTTAGATTATCTGTTTTAATTAAATAAGCATCTTTTGCAGCCTTAAGGGGTGATATTTTTCTGTTTGTATCACTTTCGTCCCTTAATTTGATTTTCTCAAATAGGTCAGACAGATTAACATTGTTTTCCTTTAATATCAACTGTTTATATCTTCTGTTTACCCTCTCTTCTATGCTTGCAGTAAGGAATATTTTAATTTTAGCCTTAGGGAAGACTACAGTTCCCATATCACGCCCATCAGCAACTAACCCTGGTGATACAAAGAAAGATCTTTGAACATCTAAAATTTTCTCTCTTATTGATGCATTTTTTGCAATTTCAGAAGCATATTTTCCAATTAATTCGGATCTGATTGAATCTGTAACATCCTTATCATCAAGGAAGATTTTCTCATCAACGAATCTGATATTAAGGCCATCAATTAACT
>JABHXS010000028.1 GCA_018657165.1 Nitrosomonadales bacterium | reverse complement strand
TTTCTTAAACAATCTAAAAATAGGACATCTAAACCTATAAGTTGCTCCATAGAAGAATCAGGGATTTTAGAGACATCTGTAAGGTATGCCATATTTCCTACTCGATAGCCATTTATCAGAGACTTTCCATGAAAAACAGGTATGGGTTCAATAAGGCTACCAAATAATTCAAATGGTTCATTGATAATATTTGGCTTTAAAATTGGGATATCCCAAAATCCATTTGGCTCAGTCATTGCGTATTTAAATTTTTTATTTAATTCATCAATGGAAAATTTACTGCCATAAAGAGGGATTTGTTTTTTATTGATTTGGCAGAATGCTCTTAAGTCATCAATACCATGACAATGATCGGCGTGATGGTGAGTAAATAGAACAGCGTCAACGCAAACAAGACTTTCTCTTAATGACTGCAGACGGAGGTCTGGGCTTGTATCAATTAAGATATTTTTACCATTCTCCAAAGTCAAAAGACTTGAGCATCGCGTTCTATAATTTTTCTTGTTAGTTGATTGGCAAGTATGGCATTCACATCCAACTACTGGAGTTCCAGCGCTTGAGCCTACACCCAATAAAGTTACTTTGTCTGACATTTTGAGAACAATGCAAAGAAATTCTTAGTTGTAGTTTCAGCAACCTCTTCAATACTTATATTCTTAATTTCGGCTATTTTCTGTGCAACGTAAACAACATTAGCCGGCTCATTTAGCTTCCCTCTGTTTGGAACGGGAGCTAAATAAGGGGAATCTGTTTCAATTAAAATTCTATCTAAGGGAATTTTTTTAACCGTTTCTCTTAATGACTCAGCATTTTTAAAAGTAATAATGCCAGAAAAGGAAATATAAAAATCTTGATCTATTGCTTGCTTAGCCATTTCATAAGTTTCAGTGAAGCAATGCATTACACCGCTAGCAATTGAAGCATTCTCATCCTTCATAATTTCAATTGTATCTTCACGAGCATTTCTTGTGTGAATAATCAGTGGTAATTTAGATTCAACTGCTGCTCTAATATGCGTCCTAAATCTTTCCTTCTGCCATAATAGCTCGCCAGTTAATCGAAAATAATCTAGGCCCGTCTCGCCAATAGCCACAACGTTATCATTTTTCGCATGCGTAGTTAGCGTTTTTACATCAGGCTCATCGATATCTTCATAGTCCGGATGAACGCCAACGGAAGCAAAAATATGTTTATGGTCTTGTGCAAGCTTTAATACGCTTTGAAAGTTATCAAGGGTGACACTTACGCAAAGCGCATGCGTAATTGATTTTTCTTTCATGTTAGACAAGACGCTATCTATATTTTTATTCAGCTCCGGAAAATTAATATGGCAATGAGAGTCTATATACATAATTTTATTTATTTAAAAACATTCCTATACTCAACCATTAGAGTATCAAATGTAATATCCTTATTGATTGGTTTGTTTGAAATTAATTTAATTTTATTTGCACTTTTGACCAATTTTAATAATTTTGAGATATCTGCTGCATCAGAGAGTTTCTTTATATTATCTTTTTTTGATTCAAAAAAATGAAAATTAGAAGTCATTTTAAATAAGAAAATATCATAAAGCCATTTTTGAAATAGACCAATGATCATTGGGAAGTCTCCAGATAGCCATTTAGGTTGAATTGACATCAACTCCAAGTCCTTTCCTTTTTCAAATTCACTGATAATCGTTTTAAATAAATCACTATTCTCTTGATGAATGATGACATCCATAGGCAGGTTATTAAATAAAGGTAGCTGTGATGATAAATTTTCATGCCCCTCCATCTTTAAAAAAGATTTTGCCTCTTCGTGTGTTGGTTTTGGGGATGAAACTATTGCACATCTACTTACTATTGTTGGCAATAAGCTAGATATATTATCGGTTGTTAAAATTAGGTAGGAATTTTCAGGTGGCTCTTCAAGCATTTTTAATAATGAGTTTGCAGCATTTAATGTGAGGCTCTCTGCGTTATTAATTAAAATTACTTTATTACCGCCAATTTTATGTGAGCTAAGCTCTAAAAAGCGCTTTAAATTTCTTATTGATTCAATAGATATATTTTTTGAGGCCCCCTCCTCGACTGAATTATTTATAATTTTAAGGTTGGGATGTTCGGTTAATGCCCACTGGCAATCTTGGCATATTCCACAGGATTGTTTGGTGCTTGTTAAATTGCTACATATTAGTGACATAGCAAGTGTATTAGCAAATTCCTCTAACCCCGAACCTAATGCACCAATAAATAGATATGCATGATGTAATTTGGCATTATCATGATTTAGCCTACCCCAAGCTTTTTCTTGCCAAGGATAGAGGCTCACTTTAAGGCCTCATCTAATTTCAATTTTATTTGACACTGAATTTCTTCGATCGATTTTTGACTATCCAAGACAACAAACCTTTCCGCACATGCATTGGCAAGCATTAAATATTTTTTTCTTATATTTTCATGAAAATTTTTATTTTCTCTTTCAAACTTATCTAAATTTTTCGTTTTCTTTAATCTTTCCATGCTTATTTCCACAGGCAAATCAAATAAGAAAGTTAAATCAGGTTGTAGGCTGCCTTGAACCCAGTTTTTTAAAATATCAATTTTTTCTTCCTTTACCCCCTTTCCACCTGCTTGGTAAGCATAGGATGCATCAGTAAACCTATCACTAATTACAACAGCTCCGCTCAAAAGGTTTGGGCGGATAACTTTATCAATATGCTCATTTCTTGCAGCGAACATTAACATCGTTTCTGTTTCAGGGGTCATTTCATCATGAAGCAAAATATCTCTCAATCTTTCGCCAAGCAATGTTCCTCCTGGCTCCCTTGTCATCACATAATGAATTCCTAAATCAGAAAGATAATTTTTTATAAACTCAATATGTGTAGTTTTACCCGCACCATCAACCCCCTCAAGTGTAATAAATTTTCCTAAATTATTCATCTTTGATATTTTCTTACAGCCTTATTATGTTCTTTTAAAGTTTTTGAGAAATGATGAGATTTTTTATCATCCTTTGCAACGAAATAAAAAGCATCAGTTTCTGCAGGATTTAATGTAGCCTCAATTGTATCAAAACTCGGTAAACAAATTGGTGATGGCGGTAATCCATTTCTTGTATATGTATTATAAATTGTGTCATTCAAAAGATCTTGTTTAGAGAGATTGCCTTTAAATTGATCCTGCATACCATATATGACCGTAGGATCACTTTGAAGAGGCATGCCTATCCTTAAACGATTTACAAAAACGCCAGCTATCAGGTTTGCCTCATCTCTGTTACCTAATTCTTTTT
Source organism: Nitrosomonadales bacterium (assembly GCA_018657165.1). Lineage (GTDB taxonomy): Bacteria > Pseudomonadota > Gammaproteobacteria > Burkholderiales > Methylophilaceae > BACL14. The sequence goes on along the minus strand of JABHXS010000028.1, from coordinate 3,809 downwards.
CTATAATTGATGCCACAATTAAAGCTTCATACTTGTTCTTATATGGAAGGTTAGGTGTTTTTTCTTTCCATGCCTTATCTAGCTTTTCCATCATTATTTTATGAGACTCTATCAAAATATCAATGTCTGGCGTCCCTTCATAAAAATAATAGGTATCTGGGAAAAACAATCCCTCAATGAATTTTTGATTGATACCCAACCTTACCTTTAAATTATTAATTGAATTATAAGGAATGACTTTCTTAAGTAGGCTGTTATTTTTTAATTTATCGAGATTTTCTTTGAAGGTCGTTCCTTCAATAAATGTGATTGGATAAAGAATGCCATCCCCTTTTACTAAAAGCGTTAATAACTCAATGGGGCTAGTATTATTCCTTAAAAAATAATGGCCGCTTTTTATACTTTCTGATTTGTTGGTTAGCTTAGCTAGCAATTTAAATCTATAGACATCCGATAAAACATCTCGCTCCACAAGCTTATTAATAATTTGGGAAATGTTATCCCCTTTTTCTACCACGAGGAATTCATTCTTTTTAGCAATATCAAGAGATAAAAAAGGATAACTTATTATCCAGAATAAAAATATGGCAACCAAAGCAGCCGTAATTAGAAGTTTTTTTTCGGAATAAGCTTTCTTAATGATCGGAAGCGCACTGCTAATTTTTTTTATTTTATTTTTAAAAATTGGCTTATTTTTTTTAAGAAAAAATAGGGTTTCGTTAAGCCATTTTTTTGACTTAAGCTTAAGGTCAATTAGTTTCATTTAATAGACTCGTAATTGAATTAGCCAAAGCCCCCTTATTCCATTTTTTATTTTTAAATCGTATAACTTGAAGCGCCCCAAATATAGAATTAGAAACAATGATTTCATCTGCTTTTTTTAATTGGTCAATTGTAAGAGGTGAATAATTCATCGATAAATTTAATCTCTTGATATTTTCTTCAATAATTTTTTTTGTTACCCCATGAATGCCGTGGCCTTTATTGCTTGCGGTAAACAAATCACTACCATACCTAATAAACAAACTTGATCTAGCACAGTCACACACGTTTCCATTGCTATCCAGCATTATTGCATCAAAAGAATCTTTGTTAAGACCCTTTCTGGCTAAAACATTCTCTAATCTATTGAGGTGTTTAATGCTAGCGTATGGGGAGCTTGATGCCTTAATATCTGTGGTTGTTAAGGTCACGCCCTTTTGAAGTAAATCATACTTTTTTTTATTAAAATCTATTTTTAATAAAACACGGGTTGGTTTAATTCCTTTTTTAAAATCATATCCTGTATGTGATTCCCCGCGTGTAACTATTATTTTTGCAATAAAAATACCTTTTGATGGGAATAACTTTTGAATATCTTCGAGTAATATTTTTTGACTTGGAGGTTTTATCTCCATACTTCTTAAATCATTAGAGATTTTATGATATTGCATTTTCCAGAGCTTTGGTTGTTTGTCTTCAACCAGGAGGGTTCTAAAAATACCATCGCCAAAAGCGAGCCCGCGATCAAAAGGGCTAAGGGAATTTTTGGTATCGCCATTGATTAAAAAATTTTTAGCCAATTTTTTTTCTACTTAAATCTTCTTGAATACAAGGCTTCCATTAGTTCCGCCAAAACCAAAGTTATTTTTTAGCGCTGCTTTAATATCCATCTCTCTTGCTTCATTTGCACAGTAATCTAAATCACATTCAGGATCTTGATTAAAGATATTAATTGTTGGAGGGGAGATTTGATGATGAGTGGCTAGCACGGTAAAAACAGACTCTATGCCACCAGCACCCCCCAATAAATGACCAGTCATTGATTTAGTTGAATTAACAACTAAATTTTTAGCATGGTCATTAAAAGTTTCTTTAATTGCATTGGTTTCATTTAAGTCACCCAGTGGTGTTGATGTTCCGTGTGCATTTATATAATCGATCTCATTTTTATTAATCCCTGCATTTTTTATCGCACTTAACATTGATCTTTTTGGCCCGTCTACTGTAGGGGCTGTAATGTGGTGTGCATCTGCACTCATCCCGTAACCTGATAATTCACAATAAATTTTTGCTCCTCTTTTTTTGGCGTGCTCCATCTCCTCTAAAATCATGACGCCTGCTCCCTCTCCTATTACAAAGCCATCTCTATCTACATCCCATGGCCTTGATGCGGTACTAGGATCATCATTTCTCGTACTTAAAGCCTTAGCTGAACAAAAACCAGCGACTGTAAGCGGAGTAATGGCTGCTTCTGCTCCTCCAGCCACCATAACATCAGCGTCACCATATTCAATCATACGGCTAGCATCTCCTATTGAGTGTGTTCCTGAGGTACAAGCAGTAACAATTGATGTATTGGGGCCCCTAAGGCCTAATGCAATTGAGAGATTTCCAGCAACCATATTGATTATGCTTCCCGGCACAAAAAAGGGTGAAATCTTTCTTGGACCACCCGCTTTAAGCAGCTCAGCTTGCTTCTCTATTAAATTAATCCCTCCGATACCGGATCCTATACAGGTACCGATTCTGTCTGCATTAGCATCACTTACCTCAAGGCCTGAGTCATTAAAGGCTTCATGAGCAGCTACCAAACCAAACTGAATGAAGGTGTCCATTCTTCTAACATCTTTAGGGTTAAGGTATTCTTTTGGATCGAAGTTCTTAACTTCGCCTGCAATAGTGGATGAAAAATTTGATGCGAAACTGTTTGGATCGAATTTCGTGATATTTGAAATACCAGACTGGCCTTCAATAATATTTTTCCAGGAATCGCTCACACCGATACCAACTGGTGTGACCAAACCAAGCCCTGTGACTACAACTCTTCTTTTATTCATGAGCGAACCCAAACTAGATTTGTATTGGGCTCCAAGATTAATTTACTTAAGATTAGTGTTTATGTAATCTATAGCTTGCTGAACTGTTGTAATTTTTTCTGCCTCTTCGTCAGGTATTTCTGTATTAAACTCCTCTTCTAAAGCCATTACTAATTCAACCGTATCAAGTGAATCTGCCCCTAGGTCATTAATAAATGATGACTCTTTTTTCAAACTTGCTTCATCCGTTCCTAGTTGCTCTGAAACTATTTTCTTCACTCTTTGTTCAATATCAGACATTAAAAATTACCCCTTTTTTTTAAAATAACAAATTAGTGTTGCGACATTTTATCAAATGAATGCTGTTTTTATAAATTTTTTTTTAATTTTTGAGAAAATAAATTAAAAACCTCACTTCTGTAGGCATTTAAGCCATCAACATACCGCCGTTAATATGAACAGTCTCCCCAGTAATATAGTCAGCATCATCTGAAGCCAAGAATAGAACTGCTTTCGCAATGTCAGATGAATTACCAAGTCGCGCTAATGGAATATGCGCTAAAAGCTTTTCTTTTTGCTCATCTGAGAGAGCTTTTGTCATATCTGTATCAATGAAGCCTGGAGCTACACAATTAACAGTAATTCCTCTATTTCCAACTTCTTGAGCTAAAGACTTTGTAAAGCCTGTGATGCCTGCTTTTGATGCAACATAGTTTGTCTGTCCCGCATTGCCCATATGTCCAACAACAGATGAAATATTGATAATTTTTCCATATCTACTCTTCATCATACTTCTAAGAACTGACTTACTTAGCTTATAAACTGAAGTTAAGTTTGTGCTTAATACTCGATCCCATTCTTCATCCTTCATTCTAACCAATAAATTATCTTGTGTTATTCCAGCATTATTAATTAAAATCTGTATTTCACCATATTTTTCATTAATTCTTTTTATTAATTTATCAATTGAATCGTTACTGTTGACGTCAAGCACCATTCCTTCGCCTTTAT
>JABHXS010000030.1 GCA_018657165.1 Nitrosomonadales bacterium | reverse complement strand
CTGGAGTTATTTCATTTCCTTGAGAAATATCCTGTCTATATGTTTCAGGGAGGTATTTAGTGATGATGTTGATTAATGGGATAACAGATAAATCGGTATCATCATCCTCTTGCCCGACTGGGATGCTATCTTCATCAGATGGATTAGAGCCCAGCCAAGAACACGCTGGCACCATAACAAAAATGAAGATAATGAAAATTAAACGCATTTATTAAGACTTTATTTTCAAAGATTGATAATATAACATTTTGGGTGATGGTTAGGTTTTAAATTACATTGGGAGTTAAGAACCATGGAAGAGCATGATGAATTAAAGAAAACTGGATTAAAAGTAACGCTCCCAAGATTGAAAGTTTTAAATATTTTTGAAAGTAGCAAAGAAAAACATCTGACAGCTGAAGATATTTATAAGGAAATGCTAGGCAGTGGTGAGGAAGTTGGACTTGCAACAATTTATCGCGTCTTAACACAATTTGAGCAGGCAGGATTACTCATCCGCCATCACTTTGAAAGTGGCAAAGCTGTTTTTGAGCTAAATGAGAAAAGTCATCATGATCACATCGTATGCCTTCAATGCGGCCATGTTGAAGAGTTTGTCAATGAAGGTATTGAGAAATTACAAACACAAGTTGCAAATGAACACGGATTTACAATAATTGAACACTCTCTATATATCTATGGAGATTGTACAAAAAAGGATTGTGAATATAAAAAATAGATCATCCTAATATTTCTTTGGCATGATCAATTGCCTTATCAGTCACCTTTATTCCGCCCAGCATTCTTGCTATTTCATCAACACGATCAGCTTCATTTAAAAGTCTAATTTCGCTATAAATTGAATTTTCAACTTGTTTTTTGCTGACTTTATAATGATGATCAGACTTTGCAGCTACTTGAGGAAGGTGTGTTATGACAAGTGCCTGTGTGTGTTTTTTACCGCCTAAATCTTTCAATAAATTACCTACTACTTCAGCAACACCACCACCTATTCCCACATCAACTTCATCGAATATCATAGTTGGGACTTCAATATTAGAAATAGATGCGACCCTTATTGCCAAACTTATTCTTGATAATTCACCGCCTGATAACACTTTTTGAATCGGCTGAAGCTCTGCCCCTTTGAAGGTTGAAACTAAAAATTGTATACTTTCATTTCCATTAATTGATGGATCTATAGAGCTTAACTCAACATTAAAGCTTGCATCATTAAAGGAGAGTTGATTCAGTTTCTCTGTGATTAGTTTGCTCAATAATATTGCTGCGCTTACTCGTTTGTTGGTAACCTTTGATGCAATTTCATCATAAGAAGTCTTAGCTTCGCTGACTAACAAGGATATATCTTTATCACTTAACATTATTTTTAATTCCTCTAACCTTTGAAGCCATTTTTCACTTTCTGCTTCTAAGTCTTCAGGTTTAACATTAAATTTTCTACAAAAACTAAATATAGACTGGATTTTTTCTTCAACACTTTGTTGCAAATTCTCATCAATATCTACATTTTGCAGATAATTTGTAAGTTCTCGAGATAGCTCCATAGATTCTGCTTGCATTGAATGCATAATATTATTTGCATTTTCAAGTCTTTTATCTAGGCCATAAAGACTTTTTAATTCTACTTGAACTTGTCTAGCAAGGGAGTTTAAAGAGATATCGCCATCATCGATCATTGAAATACATTTATTTACCCCACTAATTAACTCATTACCATTAGCTAAAAATTTCTGATCAATTTGAAGTTGTTGCCATTCAGAATAAGTAAAATTTAATGCCGAAAATTCATTATATCTATCTTCAATCTCATTAAGCTCATTTAAAAAGCTCTCTTTATTCTTGAGAAACTTATCTTGCTCCAGAAATAATCTCTGCCACTCACTATAAAATTTTTTTAGATTTCTTAATTCCTCTTTAAAGCCAAGAAAGCTATCTAATATCTCTCTTTGTGAGGTTTTCTTTAAGAGAGAGTGATGGATATTTTGACTATAGATATCAACTAAACTTTCACCAATAGATTTTAGCTGGCTAATGGTTGATGGAATTCCGTTTATAAATGCTTTTGACTTACCATCTTTGTATATCACCCTTCTTAATAACAATTGATTATCTGATTCCTCAAATTCATTTTGGGATAGCCAGGCTTTTGCTTCATCATTCCCTTCTAGATTAAACGTTGCTGTGATATCTGCTTTCTCATTCCCTTTTTTTACAACACCACTCTCACTCCTGCTACCAAGTGCCAATGATAATGCATCAATAAGTATGGACTTACCTGCTCCCGTCTCGCCTGTTAGCGACGAAAAACCTAACAAAAAATTTAAATCTAGCTCGTCAACAATGACATAATTTCTTATTAGTAGATTTTCTAGCATAAATCGTCTAACCCCAGTGCAGTTTATTTCTTAACATTTCAAAGTAGCAGTAATCTTTTGGGTGTAATATTGAAATAGTTCTTTTAGCTTTGGTTACTTGAATTTTGTCCCTTATATCAAGAGGAAATTTAATTTGACCATCTATACTCAATGAAGCCTCTTCCATTTGGACAATTTTTATTTCTATTTCACTTGTTGCATTAATAGCAATAGGTCTGTTACTCAATGTATGAGGGTTAATCGGTACAATCGAGATAGCATCTAATTGTGGATGTAAAATTGGACCTCCTGCCGATAGTGCATATGCTGTTGTGCCTGTAGGTGTGGAGACAATAATTCCATCTGATCTTTGTGTATGTACAAATTTATCGTTAATGGACACCTCTAATTCAATTAACCTAACTCCACTTTTTATGACAACATCATTTAATGCGAATGACTCATAAATAACTTTATCGCCCCGATAAACTTTTGTTTCGATAAGCAAACGCCTATCTTCATCATAGTTTCCATTTAAAACTTTATCTATGCTGGTAAACATATTTTTTTTATTAAGGTCAGCTAAAAACCCGAAACGGCCACTATTCACCCCTATCATAGGTATGCCATCATCTAGAAGGTTTCTTGCAACCCCTAACATCGTTCCATCACCGCCCACAATAATAGCAATGTCGGCTGCAGCACCTATACTCTTTAATGGTGTCGATTGATAATCATCAATTTTAATTTTTTTTTGTGTCTTCTCTTCTATGATTAACTCATAATCACTTTTTGATAAATATTTTATCAAATCAATAAGTTGTGAGTCCATTTCACTTGATTCTATGGCTGCGGGATATTTACCTATAATGGCTATTCTTTTAAATTTCATCTCTATCTCTTTAAAAACTGGCTATATATTAAATGAATCAGTAAAATAATTCATATAGGTTATTTTAAAGCAATAATAAAAATTAATTAATTAATCTTAAATATAATGGAAATTGATACTAGAACCCAACACCTCCTTAAGACGCTAATAAATCATCATATTATAGATGGGCAGCCTGTGGGTTCAAAAACACTCACAGCCTCTTCAGGGTTGGATCTTAGCTCTGCTTCCATTAGAAACATTATGAAGGACCTTGAAGATGCAGGCTTCATTTCAAGCCCGCATACATCAGCAGGAAGAATACCTACACACAAGGGGTATCGCTTTTTTGTTGATAGCTTAGTCACAATGAAGTCCCCTAATAAATCAGAGCTAGATATGTTGCAGAATTCTTTAAAAACTTCAAATACAAAGGAAATGATTAATATAACAGCAGATACCTTATCCAGCTTAACTAACTTTGCTGGCGTTGTTATGCTGCCTAAAGCCAAAAAAATAAGTTTTAAACATATAGAGTTCTTAAACCTATCAAAAAATAGAATCCTAGTCATTATGGTCACAAGTGATGGAAGCGTTCAAAATAGAGTGCTTGATATTCAAGAGGAGTATGATCAAAGCATGCTTATTGAGGCTTCCAATTTCTTCAATGAGCATTATAAGGATTTGGATATAAGCAAAATTAAAGAAAATATTATTGATGAACTCTCAACAATGAAAAAAAATATGATAAACCTTATGAGTGCAGCAATGGAGTTTTCAATTAATCCTAAACTTGATGAAAGTTTAATTTTAACAGGACAAGGAAACTTATTAGATACAGCCGACCTATCGCAAAATGTAAAAAGTATTAAAAAAATCATAGAGCTTTTTGAAAAAAAAACGGCATTGCTTCAATTGCTTGAAAAAAGTCATCACTCATCTGGAATGCAAATATTTATCGGAGAGGAATCAGGTTACCAAGCGCTTGATGAATGCAGTATTGTGACAGCACCATATCAATCGGATGGAGAGGTTCTAGGGATACTGGGCGTTATAGGACCCACGAGAATGGCTTACGAGCGAGTCATACCAATTGTAGATATCACTGCTAAAATGCTAAGCAAATCAATTAAATAAGTCTTACAATTACCTTATGAGTTACTTTAATTCTGAACCACCATATAAACACGGTGACCCCCAAAAAATTGGTATTATTCTCGCAAATTTAGGCACACCAGATGCACCCGATTCTTCATCACTAAGAAAATATCTAGGTCAATTCTTGATAGATAGGAGGGTTGTAGAGATTCCAAGGTTTATATGGTGTTGGATTTTATATTTTATTATTCTTGTTTTTAGGCCGAATGCATCCGCAAAAAAATATACTCAAGTATGGACCTCCAAAGGCTCTCCCCTGCTTGTAAATTCGCGCTCACAAGAAAAATTACTAAAATCAGTTTTGAAAAAAAAATATCGCCAACCTATTGAAGTAGCACTCGGTATGTCATACGGCAATCCCTCAATGCAGTTAGCCTTAGATGAATTACGAAAAAAGAATTGCACAAAAATTTTACTCTTTCCACTTTATCCTCAATATGCTGCCTCTTCTTCTGGTTCAGCTATGGATGCACTTTGGAAGATTTTAATACGAACTAGAAATGTACCTGAGATTAGAACTATACGTCATTATCATGACAATCCAGCCTACATTAATGCATTAAAAGCATCTGTACTAAATTTTTGGAAAAAAAATAAAAAACCTAAAAAATTAATTATGAGTTTTCATGGAGTACCTAAAAAATCCTTGGCTCAAGGAGATCCTTATCACTGCGAGTGCCTTAAGACTGGAAGACTGCTTGCCAAAGCCCTTGAGCTTAAAGATCATGAGTATGAAGTTTGTTTCCAATCAAGATTTGGTAAGGCTGAATGGCTAAAACCCTATTTTACTGATGTCATTACTCAAGAGGCAGAAAAAAAAGATGCTAGTATTCATGTCATCTGCCCAGGCTTTTCAAGCGACTGCCTAGAAACGCTTGAAGAAATTAATATAGAAGGTAAATCTTTATTTCTAGAAGGAGGTGGAAAAAGTTTTAACTACATCCCAGCTTTAAATAAGAGGGGGGTATGGATTAAATCGATGGAGGAGATAATTAGGCCCCATCTTGCAGGGTGGGTAGATCTTAAGTGGTCCAAGAAAAAGGAAGGCAGCACTTCAGCTGAAACAAAAAAAATGTATAACAAAAACAAGGTTAAATCAAAATGATAATTCTCACAGGTGGTGCCGGGATGATTGGAAGTATGGTTGCTTGGCATTTAAATATTAAGATGGGCTTTAGTGATTTTATAATTGTTGATGATTTAATTAATGATCAACAGGAATATAATTTTAATAAAAGAAAGTTTATTGAGTACATTGCGAAAGATGATTTAGAAAAATATCTAAGTAGCAAAAAGAATGTCTCTGCAGTAATTCATATGGGAGCTATAAGTGCTACTACCGAATCTAATTTTAATCGATTGCTTCAGTCAAACATAAGGTTTAGCCAGTTTCTTTGGCATTGGTGTGCTAAAAATAAAGTCCCCATCATTTATGCAAGCTCAGCGGCAACTTACGGAGATGGATCATTCAATTACAACGATAATGAGTCTGAACTCGATCAACTTAATCCATTAAATGCATATGGCTACTCAAAACATTTTTTTGATCGCTGGATTCAACTTGAATTAGCCAAAAATCAACCTACGCCGCCACAGTGGTGCGGCCTCAAATTCTTTAATGTTTATGGGCCAAACGAATATCATAAAGAAAGAATGGCTAGTGTTGTTTTTCATGCGTTTAATCAATATAAGAAAAATAAGCAAATCAAGTTATTTAAAAGTGAGCATCCGTCTTATGAAGACGGGATGCAAGTTCGAGACTTTATCTATGTGAAGGATGCAGTAGAGATTATAATTTTTTTCCTCAATAATAATAATTTCTCAGGCTTATATAATGCTGGGACAGGAAATGCAGAAACATTTAAAGCATTAGCCGAAGCAGTTTTAGTTAATACAAAAGGGCAACCTGATGAAATTAAATATATTGATATGCCAAATGACTTAAAGGGAAAATACCAGTACTATACACAAGCAAATATGGATAAAATGAAGTCTATAGGGTTTAAAAATAACTTTAAGAATCTTAACGAAGGTGTTACAGATTATTTAGAAAACTATCTTCTCACATCAGATAGGTATGCATAACTATGTCAGATCATCTTATTAATCTAGTCAAACATCAATTCTTTACATCCAAAAAATGGTGCCTTGTTATAGGGGATTTGATGTTAGATCAATATATTTTTGGAGATGTTGAGCGCATATCTCCAGAAGCGCCTGTTCCTGTGATTAAAAAAAATAAGCTCCTCAATCGAATTGGCGGTGCAGGAAATGTCGCCCTAAATCTTTTAGGTTTAGGTATAAAGCCTATTTTAGTGGGAAATATTGGTAACGATAACAACGGAAAAATACTTTCTAGTTTATTAAAAGAGCATAATTTATCAACAAAAGGGCTTATCAAAGAAAATAGAGCCACCACAACTAAAACAAGAATTATGGCTGGTCATCACCAAATTGCAAGGATTGATGAGGAACAAATAAGTGTTAGTCCAAGTGAAATAAGTATTAAAAAAATCATAAAACATATAAATTCAGATCCCTCATGCATAGTCATTTCAGACTATAACAAGGGTTTTCTTTCAACATCTTTATTAAAAAAAATTATTCAACAAGCTAATAGAAAAAAAATACCTGTGATAATTGACCCCAAGGGAAAAGATATAGACAAATATGAAGGAGCAACACTAATTACCCCTAATAGGAAGGAGGCCATGGAGTTAACCGGCCTCACAAACTTCAATGAAGATTTGCTTGGCACTGCCTTAAAAAAATTAAGTAAAAAATATAAAATAAATTCTATTGTTTTGACGCAAGGAGAGGATGGTATCAGTCATATTACCCCAAGAAAAATCGCGACCTACCCAGCGATAACATCAAAACAAGTTTATGATGTTTCTGGTGCGGGTGATACTGTAATAGCCACCCTGGCTGCATGCATTATAGCAAAACTTGATTTCGCAGATAGCTTTAAATTAGCCAACCTAGCAGCAGGCATTGTCATATCTAAATTAGGGACAGTTCCTATCAAGAACCAGGAATTATTAGATGAAATTGAAGATAATTCAAATGGACAAAAAAATAAGATTTTCACTTCAAATGAATTGTTAACAAAAATTACCAACCTAAGATCTAAAAATAAAACCATTGGCTTTACTAATGGATGCTTTGATATATTACATTCAGGCCATGTAACATACCTCGAGAAGGCAAAATCTCAAGTTGATTATTTGATACTAGGCCTAAATTCAGACTCCTCAATTAAGACTATTAAGGGAGAAAATAGGCCCATTGTTGGTGAAATAGATAGGGCTAGAGTTCTATGTGCGCTTGAATCAATCGATGCGGTAGTTATTTTTAACGAACCAACACCTCTTAAACTAATCAAGCAAATTAAGCCTGATACCTTGATTAAAGGTAATGACTACACCCCGAAAAACGTAGTTGGTGCTAAAGAAATAAAAAAATGGAAAGGAAGGCTTTATCTCGTTCCACTCTTAAAAGGAAAAAGTAGCTCTAAAATAATCAATAAAATAAAATAAGTTTTAATTAAATTAAATCACTAATCTGCTCAATAGTTTTAATTCCACCTTCCTCACATATTTTTTCCCATTCAGATAAATCTGTCCAGCCCGATACAAAAACAAAATCTAGATTATATTTCTGCGCTGTTTGGATATCGTATAGTGAGTCACCTAAGAAAAGTGCGGGTAAAAAATTAAGTTTATTTTGCTGAATTTCAATTATTTCATGCTTTGATGCTGGGCTTCCATAAATACCCTCATCAAAAAAATGATTTATTCTTTTTTCCTTAAATAAATGATTAAGTTCTTTTTCATCACCACCTGAAGCAACCATCCATTTGCTATTTTTTGTCTTCTGTCTCAAGGTAGAAAGGCCTTTCGCTATCTCACATTCACTTAGTAAATTTAATACCTGTTCATTCAATGCTTTTAACAATTGACTCATTGCATCCTCAGTAACCGCTTGGTGCATAATTTCAGTCAAAAAGTATTTAAATTTTATATGACGAGAAATACCTGTTAATGCCACATGATGATTAACAAGCGCTTGTGCTTGTTGTTCATTAGCTCCAAAACTTATAGCGGCCTTTCTGTAAGCCTCAATTTTTTGAAAATTTGAATTTAGAATAACGCCATCACAATCAAAAATAATGGTTTGATATTTTTCTAAATCAACCATATCAATGAAATTTAAATAGACGAGGCTTCTTTGGCAAGCTTTGTAATTTCACCCCATTTTTTATTTTGAATTAAATCTTTAGGGGTAAGCCAAGTTCCACCGCAAACAGGAACATTAGGTAGAGACAAGAAATCTTTTGCTGTTTGAATGGTGATGCCTCCCGTTGGGCAAAATGCAATATCAGAAAATGGCCCTGCAAATCCTTTTAATAAATTAACACCCCCTACAGCAACAGCAGGAAATAATTTAAGAAAAGTGAAGCCATCTGCATTCGCTTTCATTACTTCGCTTCCAGTTGACACACCAGGTAACAAGGGTAGATCGACATCCTTGCATGCTTGTCCAACATCGTAAGTGTAACCCGGGCTCACAGCAAACCGGCTTCCTGCTAGCTTTGCATTTGTTACATCCGCTTGAGTTCTAATTGTCCCAGCACCAATGACCGCCTCTGGAACTTTTGTCGCGATCTCCTCAATAACCTGCAATGCACATTCCGACCTTAATGTAACCTCTAAAACTTTTACCCCACCTTCAATCAGGCTTGATGCCACTGGGACCGCATCCTCGATACGATCAATCACAATAACCGGGATTACAGGACCAAATTTGGCCAATTCAATTGTTTTCATTTAATTTTCTCTTCTTTAATTTAATTTATTTAACTTATCCATGTGATAGCACCCTCTTCTGCAGATAAGACATTGTTCCTCATGCTGGCAAAAAGCTCTCTTCCCATCCCATGGCCATTATTAATTTTTTGATGATCAGACATCTTCTCGATTTTTCTCTCTGCCCATTCTTCTTCATTAACTAACACATTTAATGAGCCTACAGTGGCATTAAGTCGAATAATATCCCCTTCTTTAATTTTACTAATAGGGCCGTCTGCTGCACCTTCCGGACTTAAATGAATTGCTGCAGGAATTTTTCCAGATGCACCGCTCATTCGTCCGTCAGTCACTATACCCACTGTATAGCCCATATTTTGAATAACAGATAGGGGCGGCGTTAATTTATGTAATTCTGGCATACCATTTGCCTTTGGTCCTTGAAAACGAACCACTGCTATGAAATCTTTTTCCAACTTCCCCTCATCAAACGCATTTAGTAAGTCTTCCTGGCCATCAAAAACCATAGCCGGAGCTTCTATTATGTGTTTTTCTTCAGGTACTGCAGAGATCTTAATCACTGACCTCCCCAAATTTCCTTTTAGAAGTCTCAAGCCACCCGACTCACTGAAAGGATTTGCTGCTGTTCGTACTATTGATTCATCAATACTTTTAGAGGCAAGGTCAGACCAAATTAATTTATTATTATTAATTTCTGGCTGCTTCGCATATTCTCCAAGCCAACTTTTAGCAACAGTTGTAACATCTGGATACATACAACCAGAATTAATTAGCTCTCTTATAATAAATGCCGGCCCACCTACAGCCTGAAACTCATTCACATCAGCCTTGCCATTTGGATAAACACTAGCAAGCAAGGGAACTGATTTTGCTAAATTATGAAAATCTGTCCAATCAATTATAATGCCAGCCGCTCTTGCTATTGCCACCCAATGAATTAAATGATTTGTAGATCCACCGGTTGCTAGTAAAGCAACCATTGCATTGATAATAACTTTTTCATCAACCATCTCACCTACAGGAATAGTATCTTCCTTAATATTCTGTACAAGAAGCTTGACCGCCTCCTCCGTTAATAAACCTCTTATTCCAGCATGAGGATGAGCGAATGCTGCCCCAGGTACATGAAGCCCCATTGCCTCCATTAGCATTTGGTTGCTATTTGCAGTCCCATAAAAAGTACATGTTCCCTCTCCATGATATGCTGCAGATTCAGAGGCTAATAACTCTTCTCTTCCAACTAAGCCTTGCGCATACTTCTCTCTAACTTTTGATTTTGTTGTATTGTCTAATCCAGTTGACATTGGGCCTGCAGGAACAAAAATCGTAGGTAAATGGCCGAAATGCAATGCGGAAATTAATAACCCTGGAACAATTTTGTCACAAATACCAAGCATTAAAACACCATCAAACACATCGTGGGATAACCCAATTGATGAAGACATTGCAATCGTATCTCTTGAAAAAAGACTGAGCTCCATGCCTGGCTCCCCTTGCGTAACTCCATCACACATGGCAGGAACGCCAGAGGCTACTTGTGCCGTAGCTCCAAAATTTGCAGCCACCTTCCTAATAATTTTAGGATAATCCTCATAAGGTTTGTGAGCAGACAACATGTCATTATAGGCAGTTACAATCCCTAAGTTAGGCTTTTTTTCTTCAACAATTTTTAATTTATCATTTTTTGGTAAAGCAGCAATAGCATGAGCAACATTTGCGCAACCCATTCTATCAGCCCCTCTTGTCCTGCTTTGCATATCTTTGACGCGTTGTAAATAAGAAGACCTAGTCGGTTTACTTTTTTCTACGATACGATTTGTAATCTCAATAATTGATTGTTTCATGTTTTTAAATTGTTCGTTGTCAGCCGTACATTATCAAGTAAACGTTATGGGAAAGTCAAATCACATTTAAAAATAAATAAAATATAAAATATAAATCTTGAATTTAAAAGAACTGCCCCAATATATAAAATTGTTATTAATTTAAATGAGATCTATACAAAATTTTATGAGTAAATCACAAAAAAAATCTACAACTAAATCCAATCAACAGAGTAGCCAAGAGGAAACTAAGGAAAAAGAAGTGACGAGCAAAGAAAATCAAGAAGAATCTTTAGATAATCTAAAAGCAAAAATTACTGAGCTTGAAGGTGCAGTTTTGTATGCAAAGGCAGAAACTGAAAACTTTCGTAAAAGATCGATTGATGAGATAGATAAAGCAAGAAAATATGCGATAGAAAACTTTGCCTCCGAAATTTTGCTTGTTAAGGATAGCCTGGATGCAGCTCTTATGATTGATGAATCATCGCTAGAAAATTATAAAGAAGGCATGGATCTCACATCTAAACAATTAATTAGTGTTTTTGAAAAGCTCAATATTCAAGAGGTTGATCCAAAAGGAGAGGTTTTTGACCCAAACTTTCACGAAGCCATGACAATGGTTGAGTCAGATCAAGATGCAAATACTGTTATTTCCGTGATGCAAAAGGGATACACCCTTAACGATAGAGTACTCAGACCTGCTTTAGTTACGGTGGCAAAAGAAAAAAATTAACTATTAAAGTTGAAATTCATACGAATGCCCCAATATATAAAATTATAAAGTGACAAATTAAACTAATTTAAAAATAGGAAAATAAATAAATGGGAAAAATAATTGGAATCGATTTAGGAACAACTAACTCATGTGTTTCTGTCATGGAGGGCGGAAAACCTAAAGTGATAGAAAACTCAGAAGGTACAAGAACTACACCTTCAATCGTTGGCTATCAAGATAATGGTGAATCTCTTGTAGGGGCTCCTGCAAAAAGGCAGGCGGTGACTAATCCAAAAGACACTGTTTATGCTGTTAAAAGATTGATTGGTAGGAAATTTGAAGAGGATGAAGTACAGAAAGATATTAAATTAATGCCATATACAATTTCAAAAGCTGATAGTGGTGATGCATGGGTAGAAATTAAAGGTGATAAAAAAGCTCCGCCACAAATATCAGCTGAAATTTTAAGAAAAATGAAGCAAACTGCTGAAGATTATCTTGGTGAAGCTGTTACAGAAGCAGTTATAACTGTGCCTGCTTATTTTAATGATAGCCAAAGACAAGCAACAAAAGATGCAGGAAAGATTGCTGGATTAGAAGTTAAGCGAATTATTAATGAGCCTACTGCGGCTGCCCTAGCCTTCGGTATGGATAAAAAAGAAGGTGATCGTAAAATTGCCGTTTATGACTTAGGTGGTGGTACTTTCGATGTATCAATCATTGAAATATCTAGTGTAGATGGTGAGCATCAATTCGAGGTGTTATCTACAAACGGAGACACATTCTTAGGGGGTGAGGATTTTGATAACAGAATTATTGAGTATTTAGCAGAGGTTTTTGAAAAAGAAAACGGCGTAGATTTAACTAAGGATATGCTTGCTAAACAAAGGTTAAAGGAAGCTGCTGAAAAATCAAAAATTGAATTATCAAGCAGCACACAAACTGAAGTTAATCTTCCATATATCACCGCAGATGCTTCAGGCCCTAAACATTTAGTTGTGAAATTAACACGCGCAAAACTTGAATCATTGGTTGCTGATTTAATTGATAGAACAGTTAAGCCTTGTCAAACTGCAATGAAGGATGCAGGCGTTACTAATAGTGATATCTCAGATGTTATTCTTGTGGGCGGACAAACAAGAATGCCAAAAGTACAAGACAAGGTAAAAGAAATTTTTGGCGTCGAAGCAAGAAAAGATGTAAATCCAGATGAAGCAGTTGCAGTGGGTGCATCTATTCAAGCAGGTGTTTTACAAGGTGATGTAAAAGATGTGTTGTTACTTGACGTTACGCCCCTTAGCTTAGGAATTGAAACGTTAGGTTCTGTTTCAACAAAACTGATAAAGAAAAATACAACAATCCCCACAAAGGCATCTCAAGTTTTTTCAACAGCCGAAGATAACCAAAGTGCCGTTACAATTCATGTTCTTCAAGGTGAACGTGAAATGGCATCAGGAAATAAAAGCTTAGGTCAATTTAACTTAACTGATATTCCGTCAGCACCGAGAGGCACCCCTCAAATTGAAGTGACATTTGATATTGATGCTAATGGTATTCTTCATGTTAATGCGAAAGACAAGGCGACAGGTAAGGAAAATAAAATCACGATTAAAGCTAATGGTGGATTATCTGAAGAAGAAATCAAAAAAATGGAAGAGGATGCAGAAAAGCATGCTGAAGAGGATCAAAAGCTGCGTGAATTAGTTGATACAAAAAATGCTGCAGAGGCAATGATTCATTCTGTTCAAAAAACAATGACTGATCATAAGGATAAGGTCACTGATGATGAAAAATCAAAAATTGAGGCTGCCATCAAGGACCTTGAAGACGCTCTCAAAACTGACAATAAAGAAGAAATTGAAGCCAAAAATAAGGTTTTAGGAGAGGCTTCACAAAAACTTGGGGAAAAAGTATACGCTGACCAACAGGCACAGCAAGGACAACCACAAGGCAATGAAAAGCAAGAGGGTAAAAAAGAAAAAACCGTCGACGCTGAAGTTGTTGATGCTGAGTTTGAAGAAGTTAAAGCTGAAGACAAAAAAGAAGATAAATAAACCACTTTTAAATAGGACAATACTTTAATAAAGTATTGTCCTTTATTATATTTATGGCAAAAAAAGACTACTACGAGGTTCTTGGGTTAAGTCGTCAAGCATCTGATGAAGAAATAAAAAAATCATTCAAGAAGCTTGCGATGAAATTTCATCCAGATCGTAACCCTGATAACCCAAAAGCAGAAGAAAACTTCAAGGAAGCTAAAGAAGCTTATGAAGTTTTATCTGATTCACAAAAAAGATCGGCATATGATCAATTTGGGCATGCAGGTGTAGATCAATCTATTGGTGGCGGTGGGGCTGAGGGCTTTGGAGACTTTGGCGATGCCTTTGGCGATATCTTTGGCGATATCTTTGGAGGCAAACAAAATCAAAGATCTAACGTTTACCGTGGGGCAGACCTTAGGTATAACATGGAAATTACACTGGAAAATGCTGCTAAAGGCACTGAAACAAAAATTCGTGTTCCAGTTCTATCAGCTTGTAAATCTTGTGATAGCACAGGTGCAAAGAAAGGTACAGAACCATCAACATGCCAAACTTGCCAGGGACATGGGCAAGTCAGAATGCAACAAGGCTTTTTTTCTGTTCAACAAACATGTAATCAGTGTCAAGGCTCAGGTAAAGTCATTAAGGATCCCTGTCAAGATTGTCATGGGGCTGGCCGAGTAAAAGAATCAAAAACACTATCAGTCAAAATTCCAGCAGGTGTAGATGAAGGGGATAGAATAAGACTTAGCGGTGAAGGTGAGGCAGGAGTTAATGGTGGTCCATCAGGTGATTTATATGTTGTAATTAGCCTTAAAGAACATTCAATCTTTCAAAGAGATGGCGGTAACCTTCATTGTGAAATGCCAATTAGCTTTTCAACGGCGGCACTTGGTGGTGAAATAAAGATTCCTACATTAGATGGCACTGCCAAAATTAAAATTGCTCCAGAAACTCAGACAGGCTCTGTATTTCGTTTACGTGGAAAAGGAATTAAACCCGTTAGACAAAGCCAATATGGTGACTTACACTGCCACGTCGTAGTCGAAACTCCAGTCAAATTAAATGATAATCAAAAAAAACTATTAGAAGAGCTTGAAGTAATCAATCAAAAGGATAGCGATAAACACAGCCCAAGATCAAAAACTTGGCTGGATAAAGTTAAAGATTTTTTTTAGAACCTTAAAAAGTTCCTTTTTCTATAAGCTCAATTTTGTAGCCATTTGGATCTTCAATAAATGCTAAAAATAACTTTGATCCCATCATAGGACCAGGGTCTCTGATAATCTTAGCGCCCTTATTTTTTATCGCTTCACAAGTCTTATAAATATCATCAACCTCAATAGCAATATGTCCAAATGCATTTCCATGCTCATATTCACTAGTATCCCAATTATAAGTAAGTTCTATAGCTGTCTCTTCACTCTCTTTTCCATAACCTAAAAAGGCCAAAGAGAACTTGCCTTTAGGATATTCCTTTTCTCTTAATAGGTGCATACCCAAAATTTCAGTATAAAACTGAATTGATTCTTCTAGATTAATAACGCGAATCATTGAGTGCAAGATTCTCATAAAGGGCTCCTAAGAATTAAAATTATACTTCAATATTTTTTGTCAATTTTTCAAATTTCAGTAAAAGATCTGCTTTTGTTTCCTTCTTGCCTGGGTCTGTAGGGATGCAGCTCACCGGACAAACTTCTACACATTGTGGGGCGTCAAAGTGCCCAACACATTCGGTACATAACTCAGGATAAATATGAAATATTTCTGGTCCCTGATAGATTGCTTTATTCGGACATTCTGGCTCACAAACATCGCAATTTATGCACTCATCTGTAATCATTAATGCCATTGCTATATTTTCAGTGATTTAATATACGAAATGATTTGATCAGACATAAAATTAGATACATCTCCATTAAGAGATAATATTTGTCTTACGTTAGTTGATGAAATTTCTCTTACATTTTTCGATGAAATTAAAAATATAGTTTCGATTGAATTGTTCATTGTTTTATTCATCAAAGCATTTTGGGCTTCGCTATCAAAATCAGATGTGTCTCTCAATCCCCTTAGAATAAAATTAGTATTATTTGCTTTAGCAAAATCCACTGTTAGCCCTTGGTACGTTGCAAACGAAACATTTATATATTTTTCAGCAATAATTTTCGCCATCTCGAGTCTTTCACTTACAGAAAATAATGATGATTTTGCATTATCTTCAGAAACTGCAAGCATCACCTCATCAAAGGATGAGGAAGCCCTTTTAACAATATCTTCATGGCCCAGTGTAAATGGATCAAAAGAACCTGGATAAATTACTAACATAATAAATTTAAATTAATGCACCAAATGAAAGTATACCTTCCCTGCCCTGGAGGTTTTTATTATTTCTAATAAATTTTCTGATAGCTTGATATTCGTTTCAAAATAAATTACGCCTTTAGGCTTTAAAAAATTTCTTACGAGCTCAATTAGTTGAATTGAGTTATCTAGTATGAATGGGGGATCAAAAAAGATAATATCAAAGAGCTCTTCATTGTCTTTTATAAAAAAATCGGCAGACATTTTTTTTATAATGGCATTATCTGCATTAAGATTTTTTTTATTCTCTAGAAGCTTTTGATAAGTGCTTGGATTATTTTCTATAAATGTACATGATTCAGCATTCCTTGAGAGGGCTTCAAAACCTAAAGCTCCTGTACCAGCGAACAAATCAAGGCACTTTTTATCATTAAGATCTTGGCCAAGCCAATTAAATAATGTTTCTCTAACTTTGCCTAGGGTTGGTCTTAAACCTTTCGCCTCATTAAATGAAATATTCTTTCTTTTCCACTTTCCACCAATAATTTTTACATTATTATCTTTCATCAACCCCTACAATGACTGTTGAGAATTTATTTAATTCTACGCGCTTTTTGAAAGCAGCCGTAATTTGATTAACAGTAACTGCATTCACTTTGTCTGTATAAGTTTTTAAATAATCTAGAGGATAATTATAAAATGCCATCATAGAAACATAACTCATTATTTTTTTATTGCTACCAAACCTGAGTGCAAACCCCCCAGTAATATTATCTTTAGATGCCTGAAGTTCAGATTCGCTTGGTCCCTTATCAATAAAACCCTGGATAGCGCTTTTCACTAAGCCTAACGCCTGATCAACTTGTCCTTTAGACGTTTGCAAAGCCACTTCAAAAGGCCCCTTCTTGAAGAGTGGCATAAAATAACTATAAACGCTATAAACCAGACCTTTCTTCCCTCTAATCTCATCAGTCAGACGAGATCCAAAACCGCTTCCACCTAAAATGTGATTACCAACATACAAGGGGAAAAAATCAGGATCATTTCTTTTCATAATTGGAGCCCCATAATATAAATGAGCCTGTTTGGCTGGATGACTTATTCTTATATCTTGTTTCTTAACCTGTTTCACCTCTGGGATAGCTTTAATATTTTTGTTAACAGGTAATCCACTAGATAAACTTTCTGCTATCGCCTTTGCTTCGTTATTTGTTACATCTCCCACAATTACAATGACGGCTTGATTGGCAACGTAATACTCTTTAAAAAACTTTTTAAGGTCGCTAACTCTAATTTTACTTAAAGAATCTATTGTTCCAGAGCTTGGAAGGCTGTATGGGTGTTCGCCATAAATTGACTTCATAAATTTTTTTGTTGCTATAGCCTCGGGCATTGTTTCAGCCTGCGCGATATTAGCCACATATCTTTTAGTCTCTCTATCAAGGATCTTTTGATCAAAGTCCGGTTTATGTAAAACAAGCTTGAATAAATTAACAGCTTCAGATTTCTCCTCAGAGAGCGTTCTTAATGAAAGGCTACTTTGGTCACGATTAAAATTGCTCTCAACTTGAGCGCCGATATCAGCAAAACTATTCATCAATTTTTGCTCACCAATGCCTGCGGAACCTGAAAACATAAGATGATTGGTCATAGATGCTAATCCATTCATCTCTTTTGTATCCCTCACACTCCCCGCACTAAACATTACATTTACATCAACGATAGGCAGTTTATGACTTTCGACAAAATAAACACGAGAACCATTAGATGTTGTCCAATTTTTAATGTCTAGCGCCGCATTGACATAAGACGAAAAAAACAGGATATATAAAAAAATCAGTCTATTAATGGACATGCGGCGTTCCTTTTTTTGATTTGTTCAAATCTAGAGGCTGAGGATCTATTGTTACAACAGTCAAGGCATTATCAGTAAAATATTTTTTAGCTACATTTTGTAAATCTTTTGAAGTCACTTTTTTGATATTTTTTATATACCCATCAAGAATTTCATGTTTGTAGCCCATTGTTTCAAGCTGGCCTATCTGCATAGCAGCATAAAAAACAGAATCTCTTTGGTAAACATCATTTGCAATTATGATGGTCTT
>JABHXS010000139.1 GCA_018657165.1 Nitrosomonadales bacterium | reverse complement strand
AAGCATGACCTTAATTGCTCCAAGCAAGTCTTCCATATGGGGTGTGTCTCCCATACCTGAAACTTGTGATTTTATATTTGCACCAACGCGCCCCATAAAACTAATTGCTTTCGCCCCAATTGCAGAAACTTGTACTTTCTTTCCCTGTTTTTCCCAATCTTTAATCTGTGAAATTGAAGCCCTTAATACATTTGTATTAAGTCCACCACAAAGCCCTTTATCCGAAGTCACCACAATAAGGCCTATATTTTTAATATTTTCTCTTTGAATAATAAATGGGTGTTTATATTCTGACTGTGCGTGTGATAGGTGTGCAGCAACAGACCTAATTTTTTCCGCATAAGGCCTCGCCGCTGTCATTCTATCTTGCGCCTTACGCATTTTAGATGCAGCAACCATTTCCATGGCTTTCGTGATTTTACGTGTATTTTCTACACTTTTAATCTTTGTTCGTATTTCCTTACTTCCTGCCATTTAAAATCCTGTTTTTAATAAGTGTTTGTAGCTTTGAAATCTTCAATTGCTTTTACTACTTTCTTCTCATTTTCTTCACTAAGCTCTAATGAAGACTCGATATCATCCATTACCTTTTTATATTTTGAAGACATAAACCCATGCAAAGCACTTTCAAATGCTAATACTTTTTCAGTGGGCACATCATCAAAATAGCCATTATTTGCAGTCAATAGAGTAACGGCCATATTGGATACAGATAATGGGGCATACTGTGCCTGCTTCATTAGTTCCGTAAACATTCGACCCCTATCTAATTGTTTTCTTGTTGCTTCATCAAGATCTGAAGCAAATTGAGCAAATGCAGCCAATTCTCTATATTGTGCTAAGGCTAATCGAACCCCGCCACCAAGCTTTTTAATTACTTTAGTTTGTGCTGCGCCACCCACACGTGAAACTGAAATGCCTGCATTAATTGCAGGGCGTATCCCCGCATTAAATAAATCACTTTCCAAAAATATTTGGCCATCAGTAATCGAAATAACATTCGTTGGCACGAATGCAGAGACATCGCCCGCAGCTGTCTCAATGACAGGTAATGCCGTCAATGAACCTGTTTTACCCTTAACTTTTCCTTTAGTAAACTTATCTACATATTCAGCATTTACTCGAGCTGCTCTTTCTAAAAGTCTAGAGTGAATATAAAAGACATCTCCTGGGTATGCTTCACGACCTGGAGGTCGTCGAAGTAACAATGAAATTTGTCGGTAAGCAATTGCTTGTTTTGTAAGGTCATCATAAACAATTAACGCATCCTCACCTCGGTCTCTATAAAACTCTCCCATTGTACAACCAGCGTAAGGAGCTAAAAATTGAAGTGCAGCAGAATCAGATGCAGAGGCACTCACAACCGTTGTGTATTCCATTGCGCCATTTTCTTCTAGTTTTTTTACAACATTCATAATTGTTGAAGCCTTTTGCCCAATAGCGACATAAACACACTTCATGTCTTGCCCTTTTTGATTGATAATGGCATCAACGGCAACTGCAGTTTTCCCTGTTTGTCTGTCTCCAATAATTAATTCTCTCTGACCCCTGCCAATAGGAACCATTGAGTCTACAGACTTTAGTCCTGTTTGAACTGGTTGAGAAACAGATTGCCTATCAATAACGCCTGGGGCAACTTTTTCAATCTTATCGGTTAATTTTGTTTTTATTGGACCCTTGCCATCAATTGGCATACCAAGTGCATCAACAACACGCCCAAGGAGTTCTGGGCCAACAGGGACCTCGAGAATTTTACCTGTACATTTACAAGTATCTCCCTCGGTTATGTGCTCATAATCACCTAATACAACCGCTCCAACAGAATCTCTTTCCAAGTTTAAAGCTAATCCAAAAGTATTACCTGGAAATTCAATCATTTCCCCTGACATTACATTAGATAAGCCATGTATTCGGACAATGCCGTCTGTAACTGAAACAACGGTTCCCTGTGTTCTAGCCTCTGAACTTGAAGAGAAATCTTTGATTCTATTTTTGATTAGTTCACTAATTTCTGATGTTGATAACTGCATTAATATCTCCTAAATTAAGCCTTTAATGTATAGGCTAAATTGTCTAATTGTCCACGGACTGATGCATCTATGACGGTATCTCCAACAATAATCTTTGTGCCGCCAAGAATACTCTTATTTATTTCTACTTTGCCTTCTATTTTCTTGTTAAATCTTTTCTCTAAGCTTTTTATTAAATCATCAACTATTTTTTTGGTTGGTTTTTCAGCCATTATTATATGTGCTTCGACAACCCCTTCATCTGCATCCTTCAGCTCTTCATAAAATTTAGCAATCTCAGGTAAAACTAATAATCTTTTGTTTTCTATTAGCAATTTAATAAGGTTCTCAATGTTCTTATCTATATTACTTTTACATAGCTCCAAAATAACTTTCTCTCTCTCTGAATCTAAAATCTTTGAATTAGATATAAAAGCTTTTGCTTGAGGATCTGAAACAACAACGCTAAGCAGACCCAACATCTTTGACCAACCAGCTAAACACTTTTTTTCTTTAGCTAAGCTAAATAATGCTGATGCGTATGGTCTAGCAATTGTTGAAATTTCAGCCATTTATTTTATAAATCCTTTGCAAGTTTCGACAACATGTCTGCATGCACTTTTTTATCAATTTCTTTAGTTAAAATCTTTTCAGCACCTGAGATCGCTAAAGTTGATACTTGTGATCTAAGTTCTTCTTTCGCTCTATTGATTTCTTGATCAATTTCAGACTTTGCACTTGTAATAATTCTATCTCCCTCTTCCTTGGCTACTTTTTTTGCTGATTCCACAATTTCTGATGCTCTTTTTTCAGCTTGATTTACAATTTCAGCACTTTTCTGCTTTACTTCTTTTAAAGATGCAGCATTTTTTTCTGCTGCAACTTCTAAAGAGAGTTTTCCTTCCTGGGCAGCAGCCAATCCATCAGCAATCTCTTTTTGTCTTTTTTCGATTGCATTAAGAAGTGGAGGCCAAACAAATTTTATGGTGAACCATATAAGAATTGCAAATGCTATTGCCTGAGCAATTAATGTGAAATTAAGATTCATCTTTACCTCGTATTTAAAAAGTTTCTAATAATGTTAATTGGCAAACTCTTAGCCAACAACACTTAGCAGTGGATTTGCAAAAGCAAACATCATAGCTAAACCAACGCCAATAATAAATGATGCATCAATCAGCCCCAATAATAAGAAAACCTTTACTTGAAGTTGTGGGATCATTTCCGGTTGTCTCGCTGCACCTTCTAAAAAGCTTGCACACATGATACCGATACCAACACAGGCACCAAGAGCGCCTAAACCAATAATAAGGCCAATACCAATTCCTGTATATGCTTGTATTAAAGCTAAAAATTCAACAGTTTCCATAATTTACTTCCTTTAAAGTTAAAAAAATTAATGCCCTTCTTGAGCCATTGCTAAATATACTACGGTTAACATCATAAAAATATATGCTTGAAGTACCACTATGAGTATATGAAATATTGCCCAGCCCGCTCCTAATATGGAACTAAAAAATATTCCAGAAACACCTGTTGCAGCCCATAGACCTAAAAGTAGAAATATAACTTCGCCAGCATACATATTACCAAACAATCTTAGTGAATGAGAAAGTGGTTTTGATACATACTCAATTAAATTAAACAAAAAATTGAATGGCCAGACCCAAATTTTTGTGCCAAACGGCTCACAAAAAAATTCGTGAAGCCAGCCGCCTAACCCCTTTGCTTTTATTCCAAAAAATATCATTAAAAACCATACGCCCAATGCCAAACCAAAGGTTGTGTTCACATCTGAAGTTGGAACATGTTTCCATTCATGCAATCCTAAGAAACCATAAAATTTGGCCATAACATCAATGGGTAAAAAGTCCATCGCATTCATCATTAAAACCCACAAAAATACTGTAAGTGCTGCAGGGGCAACGAATGAATGGCGGTTGCCATGGAAAATTGCTGAGACTTGGCTATCTATAAAACTAAATATTAGTTCGACAAAAGCCTGTGTTTTTGTTGGGACTGCAGATGTTGCTTTACGTGCAACTAACCAAATCAAGCCTATTGAAAACAATCCAATTAGAATGGCCATAACAACCGAATCAAGATGAAGAATCATCAAGTCATGTTCACCCAAAGCATATTCATTATTGGATAGATGGTGTCCAATATATTCTGATGGTGATTGATATGAGCCGTCTGCCACTTTTAAAATCCTATATATATTATCTATTTTTTGACAACGCTAAACCAGAAAAAATTGCTGCGATTGCAAGGCCAAAAATTAAAGCTAATGGAACTAGTTCAGCATAAAACTTAAAAACTAACCAAAGCAGTATTACAACAATTATTATTTTTACGATTTCAGCTTTTAAAGCATCAACAACTATTTTCGACGCATTGTTATCTTTTTTTCTATATGCGATTGGAACAGAAAAAATAATTCCCAATATCACACATAATGCTCCTAGTATGACCGATATCGCACTTTCTAAATTTAAAAGAAAAAATAATGATAGTGCTATTATTAAAATAGCAATTATCAATTTTTTTAACATTATTTTTATTTCTAGAGGAAAAGCTCCAAACAGATTCATAAACGTTATACTAAATTAAGCTTAACTATCTAAAGTTCGCAATTTTCTCTTTATTTTTCTAATCCGTCAAGCTTTCTAGCCCAATAATTTCCATTTGGCAATAATTTTGTCTAGCTCATCTAAATTTGAATATTTTACTTTTATAAAACCCCTGCCTGATTTGTTATGATTAATGGATACAGAGGCCCCAAATCTATCTGATAATTCATTTTCAAGACGCTGGATATCTCTGTCTTTTTTTTGTTTTAAAGAATCTTTTTTTACCGTGCCTTCTGATACTTCTTTTTCAACTTGCCTAACCGTTAATTGTTGATTAATTATTTTTTGACACATCATGGCTTGATCTAAGTGGCTTAAAGAAAGAATAGCTCTCGCATGCCCCATTTCTATTTTCTTATTCTCTAATGCATTTTGCGCATGCTCGCATAAATTCAATAATCTGAGAATATTTGATACGGCAGCTCTTGATTTTCCTACTGCTTCGGCTGCGCCCTCATGTGTGATATTAAATTCATCTATAAGGCGTTTTATCCCTCGCGCCTCTTCTATAACATTTAAATCTTCTCGCTGAATATTTTCAATCAATGCCATGGCTAACGCGGTTGAATCAGAAATATCTTTTATAACCACGGGCACTTCTGTAAGTCCTGCAATTTTAGCAGCCTGCCATCTTCTTTCTCCAGCAATAATTTCATATTTTTCGTTCGAAACCCTTCTTACCAGAATCGGTTGAATAATGCCTTGAGCTTTAATAGAATCCGCGAGCTCATTTAGCAATGTTTGATTAAAATTTGTCCTAGGCTGAAACTTTCCAGGCATTAACTTTTCAAGACCCACCGAGTTAGACGTTTCTATTGTGCTAGATTGAATATCTTCCTCATTATTTAATAATGCATCTAACCCCCTACCCAAACCTTTACTTTTCATTATTTGTTTCCTTTTAATATTTCTTCAGCTAAAGCTAAATAGGCCTTTGCCCCCTTGGAGGACTTGTCATAAAACAAAGCGGCTTTACCATGGCTTGGCGCCTCTGCCAACCTAACATTTCTCGGAATAATTGTTTTATAAACCTTAGGGCCAAAGTGAGATGAAAGTTCATCAGATACTTGTTGTGCGAGTGTATTTCTTTTATCAAACAATGTTCTTAGTAGCCCTTCAATTTCTATATTAGGGTTTAGTTGTTTTTTTACTCTCTTAATTGTATTTACTAAATCAGATAAGCCCTCTAATGCGTAATACTCGCATTGCATAGGGATAAGGACAGCTGTTGCAGCAACCAATGCATTGACAGTTAATAAATTTAATGTAGGTGGGCAATCTATTAATATGTAATCATAATTTTGCTTTAATGCACCTATAGCATTTTTAAGCATATATTCTCGACCTTCAATGCCTACTAAATCAATTTCTGCGCCTGCTAAATCTTGATTAGCTGGAACGATATCAAAAAAACTCTCCACAGAATGCAGGATTGTTTCTTTTAGGGAGGCATCCCCTATTAAAACATCATATATTGAATGTTTAATTTGACTTTTATTAACACCCCCTCCCGATGTTGCATTGCCTTGAGGGTCAAGATCAATTAATAAAACCTTTTTCTTCATGCTAACCAATGAGGCAGCTAAGTTCACCGTTGTTGTGGTTTTACCAACGCCCCCTTTTTGATTTGAAATTGCAATTATTTTCATGAATTAGATACCTTAACTAAATATCTTTCAGCATCTAAGAAAGGAACGTCAAGCTTTTCTAAAACCCAAGGTTTATTGATGTTCTTCATTTCATCATTTAAAATCTTTTTGCTTTTCATCCCATACCAAATGCCTTTGTTTTGGATGAGGTGTCTCGTAGATTGAATAAAATCATCCATATTAGAAAATGCCCTAGATATAATTCCATCGTATTGTTCTTGGGGCATTAATAATTCCACTCTATTATGCTCAGTTTCGATGTTTTTAATCTCTAATTCAATTATAACCCTCTTAATGAATGCAATTTTTTTCCCAACCTTATCAACCAGGCTTACTTTAATATCAGGATTCACTATTGATATAACAATCCCAGGCAGCCCAGCTCCCGTTCCGACATCAAGCAAAGATGAAGCTTTCATAAAGGGAATTATCGCCAAGCAATCTAAAAAGTGATGGGTCACAATCTCTGTGCTTTTAACTGACGTTAAATTAAAAGATTTATTCCATTTAATTAATAATTCCTTATAAATCAATAATTTATCAACAATTTGAGGTATATTTTCAAAGCCTAATTTTTGCATGCCGCTTTCTAATTTAGCCTTGTCGTTAAGCAATTTTTTCTTTCCTTTTAATTGTCAATTTATCTCTATTTTTTTTAATAAAAACTAATAAAATTGATATTGTTGAAGGCGTAATACCAGATATTCTCGAAGCTTGGCCAACAGATTCTGGACGATGTAAATTTAAAAGTTGTTTTGCTTCAGTGCTAATGCCATGAATTTTATCAAATTTTATATCCTCAGGGATAAGTACACTTAATTGCTCTTTTATTCTCTCAATTTCTTCTTTCTGTCTGACTATATACCCTGAATACTTAGCTAATATATCAATTTGGTCTGCTGCATCGCGCCTTATTTCGCAGTCTGCTTTAAGCAATTGCATCAGATCGTCGTAATTCAAATTAGGTCTTTTTAATAAATCAAAAGCCTTATAATCTTTTTCAAGCTGATGACCTAATATTTTCAATTGAATATCTTTTTTCAAATCATTTGGCTTTACAACCAAATTCTTTAATCTCTTCTCTTCAGCATTTATTACAGCTTGCTTTTCATAAAAGTTTTTCCAATGGTTATCACAAACCAAACCCACCTCTCTTGCTTTTTGAGTCAATCTTTGGTCTGCATTGTCCTCTCTTAATAAAAGGCGATACTCAGCTCGGCTAGTAAACATTCTATATGGCTCAGTAACTCCACTAGTGATAAGATCATCTATCATGACCCCGATATAAGACTCTTCCCTTGATGGCGTCCAATTTTCTTTTCCTTGTGCTCTTAGCGCCGCATTCATTCCTGCTATAAGGCCTTGGGCTGCAGCTTCTTCATAACCCGTTGTCCCATTAATTTGACCAGCAAAGAACAGGCCTTTAATATCTTTTGTTTCTAAGCTCATTTTAAGTGCCCGTGGGTCATAGTAATCATATTCAATGGCATATCCTGGCCTTAAGATATGTGCATTTTCAAGCCCTTTGATAGATCTCACTAGATCAAGCTGAATATCAAAAGGTAAGCTTGTAGATATTCCATTAGGATATATTTCATTTGTTGTTAAACCTTCTGGCTCAATAAATATTTGATGTGAATCTTTATCAGCAAACCTGTGAATTTTATCTTCTATCGATGGACAATATCTTGGGCCTACCCCCTCTATAACCCCTGTGTACATGGGAGACCTATCGATACCACTTTTAATAATTTCATGAGTTTTTTTATTTGTGTGTGTAATCCAACAAGAAATTTGTTCAGGATGTTCAATTTTGGGTGTTATAAAAGAAAAATGGGGCGTCGGATTATCTCCAGGCTGTTCTATCATTTTTGATTTATCTATCGATTTGCCGTCAATTCTTGGGGGGGTGCCTGTTTTTAATCTTCCTACTGGCAAACTTAACTCTTTAAGCTTTGCCGCTAACTTTGTTGACGAAGGGTCACCTGCTCTTCCGGCATTATAATTTTCTAACCCGACATGAATTAAGCCTCCCAAAAAAGTTCCAGCGGTCAAAACTACATTGTTAGCGTAAAACTTAAGCCCCATTTGAGTTTCAACGCCTTTTATTTCTTGATTTTTTAAAATAACATCATCAACTGCTTGTTGAAATATCCACAAATGATCTTGATTTTCCAAGGCATCTCTTATATAAGATTTATACAATAAGCGATCTGACTGAGCTCTTGTTGCTCTTACTGCTGGCCCCTTGCTTAAGTTTAATGTCCTAAACTGTATTCCTGCAAAATCTGCTGCGCGACCCATAATTCCGCCCATAGCATCTATCTCTTTGACCAGGTGGCCTTTGCCTATCCCCCCTATAGAAGGATTACATGACATTTGGCCCAGTGTTTCAATATTGTGAGTTAATAGAAGTGTTTTTTTACCAAGACGAGCGGAAGCAAGTGAAGCTTCTGTACCAGCGTGCCCACCTCCTATAACTATTACATCAAATTGTTTAGGAAAATCCATATTTTTTGTTTAATTTGCTCAAGTGTTAATTTTACTGGATTTAAATAGATATTGGTATGTACTTGTTTCACGTGAAACATTTAAATAAAAATCGGAGCTGAATGTTTCACGTGAAACCTACTTACCGATACAAAATTCTCCAAAAATTTGGCCCAGAAGATCATCTGATGAAAATTCTCCAGTAATTTTGCTAAGTGATTTTTGAGCAATCATTAGCTCTTCTGCAACCAATTCAGGCGCTTGTAAGTTTAAAGTAGCATTATTTAAAGCGCTCTTAACTTTCTCAAGGGCTTCTATATGCCTAGATCTCGCCATAAATAAGTCCTCTTTATTGCTTGAGCTTTTTTCTTTACCTATTATTTTAAGAATCTCATTTTCAACTAAAATAATGCCATCGCCCTTCATGGCAGAAATAAATATCTGGGGTTCGTTGTTTTGATAAGTAATTGAAGAATTTTGTTTCAGTAAATCTATTTTATTTTTCACAAATATCTTATTTAAACTTTTAGGTAACTGATTTATTATTATTTCTTCATACTTTGCAGGAGCCACTGTAACATCAGCAAGAATTATCGCTATATCAGCTTCTTCTATTGACTCCCAGGTTTTATCAATACCAAACTTTTCAACAACATCCTCTGTGTTCCTCAAGCCGGCAGTGTCAGTTAAATGAATTGGAATGCCTTGGATATTGATATCACTCTTAATTGGGTCTCGTGTGGTCCCTGGTATTTCTGTCACAATTGCCTTATTCTGCCTCGCCAATTGATTCATTAAGCTTGATTTACCAACGTTAGGCTGTCCAATCAAAACCACCTTTACGCCATCTCTTAATAATTGGCCCTGCTTAGCAGAATCTAATATTTTATAAATATTTATATTCAAATCTTTTAACTTTTTATCCACCTTGCCTTGGTCAATAAAATTAATATCCTCTTCGGGAAAGTCTAAACAGGCCTCAACAAACACCCTCAAATCAATTAGCTTATTTAGTAAGTCATTGATTTTATTAGAAAAAGATCCGCTTAAGGAATTAATTGCACTTTTCGCTGCTGCTTCAGTCGATGCGTTAATAAGATCAGCAACAGACTCAGCTTGAGAAAGGTCTAACTTATTATTTAAAAAAGCTCTTTTCGTAAATTCACCGGGCGCTGCCAAACGAGCCCCGTAAGATAAGCATGATTTTAAAATTAAATTAAGGACAACAACACCTCCATGCCCTTGTAACTCAACAATATCTTCTCCGGTAAAAGAGGCTGGCGAAGGGAAATATATGACAACGCCTTGATCTAAAGTAATATTTTTTTTATCTTTAAAAGTACTGAAATGTGCTTTACGAGGTGTAATGTCTACATTACATATCTTGTTTGCAATTTTGAGCGAATCATTTCCAGATATACGAACAACACCGATACCGCCTACGCCCTTTGCCGTTGATATGGCTGCAATTGTTGAGCTATCGTTAAGCATGGCCTTTCTTTTTTAACGCTGCTGCATGAATCTTTTTATTAATATGCCATTGCTGCGCCATAGATAATAAGTTATTAACAAGCCAATACAAGACCAAACCCGCAGGGAAAAAGAAGAAAAATATACTAAAGATTATGGGCATCATCATCATTAATCTAGCTTGCATTGGATCTGTTGGTTTAGGGTTCAGCTTTGTTTGAACAAACATTGAAGCAGCCATTAAAATGGGCAACAAATAATATGGGTCTTTAGAAGATAAATCTGTGATGTATAGAAATGAAGCATTTCTCAGCTCCACTGAGCCCAACAACACCCAATAAAGTGCAATAAAGACTGGTATTTGAACCAATATAGGCAGGCATCCACCTAAAGGATTAATTTTTTCTGTTTTATATAATTCCATCATGGCTTTCTGCATTTTTTGTTTATCATCGCCAAATTTTTCTTTCATACTTTGTAGGCGAGGAGCAAGTTCACGCATCTGAGCCATTGATTTGTAACTGGATGCCGACAGAGGATAGAAAAGGAGTTTGATTAGGACTGTTAGCAATATAATTGACGCCCCCCAATTAATAACAACCTTTTGAATGCCTGATAAAACAGAAAATAAAGGGGCTGCCAGAATAGTTAGCCAACCATAATCAACCGTTAATTCCATTCCAGGGGCTGCTTTTTCCAAATATTGTTTAGCTTGAGGGCCGCTATATAGCTTAGTGTCAAATGACAAAGTTTCCCCAGGTAAAATTTCAGGAAGTCCTGTTTTTAATCCAGAGGCATAAACATTAGAGGTTATTTCTTTAGAAAAAAATTCTCTGTTTTGTTTTAAAGGCATAATCCATGAGGACGCAAAATATCTTTGAATGATTCCAATCCATCCGTTATTTGATTCCAATGTAAAAGGAGCGCTATCTACATCACCAAAACTAATTTTCTGGAAGTTCTCGGCGTCGGTATAATAAGCCGTCCCTGTAAAGGTTGGCATAAAATTAGAACCTTGGTTTGATTCTCCGTCATGAATAAACTGATAGTAGGCTGTCGGCGCTATATTGTTTTGAGATTTATTTAAAATTTGAAAGGATGTGCCAATTTCATAAGAATTTTCTTTAAATGTATAAACTTTTTTTACAAGAAATTGATCGTTCTCAAAAATTAGCGGCACCTGAAGTTCTTTTCCAGCCATTTGGTATGAGCTCAATGGTGATTCATATACAGACCTATGGGTAGGAAGTGATTTTCCCAATAAGCCGGATTGAGCTACATACAAAAGCGGGTCTGCTGCATCGCTCATCAACTGATAAGGGGCGCCCGAATTATCATTTTTATATTTTTTTAAGTTTAACTTTCTTATGTCGCCACCTTCTAAACTAATAGATAACTCATACATATCAGTTTCTACTTTTATATAATTTGACTTATCTAGATTAAAGGCTGTGGAAATATTTTTATTGTTTAAATCGCTTGGAAGCGACTTATCTTCAACTATATTAGTATCGTCATTAACTTGTTGCTCTGACTTATCAGGCTGAGGACCAAAAAAAGCCAATATCAAAAATGATAGAACAACAAATATAATTAAATTCTTAGTTTCCATAATTTCCTCAAATATTATTTAGGGACTGGGTCATAGCCCCCTTTACAAAAAGGATGGCATCTTGATATTCTTTTAATAGCAAACCACAACCCCTTTATAAAACCATGTGTTTTTAAAGACTCAATTGTATAGTCGGAACATGTAGGTGTAAACCTACACCTAGGCAATGTAAAAGAGCTAATTACCTGATAAGCCCTAATAAAAGCAATTAAAACCCTTCTCATTTTCTTAAGGGTAATTTTAAAAAAAGATTATCCACTTGGTCTTTTATTATAAAAAAATCTCCTTTATAAAAAGATTTTTTTACACTTACCACAAAGTCAAAAGATTGATTGTTTGTCGCTCTAAAAACATTCTTGAAAATTTCCCTTAAAGATCTTCGCATGTAGTTTCTTCTTACAGCCAGTTTTTCAATTCGTTTTGGAACAACAAAACCCAATCTATTTTTCCCTATCTCGTTTGGGTAATAATAAAGAAATAAGTT
>JABHXS010000089.1 GCA_018657165.1 Nitrosomonadales bacterium | reverse complement strand
TATTTTTTGGTTTATAGCAAGCTTAATTAAATTTTTTTCAAAAAATAAGTTTGAAATAAGTAAAATTCCAGCAAAGAGCCAATACAAAACTGAAGGTTTCCACATGATGAAGGTTTTGTCTTGAAGGATAATGGTTAGCCCGCCGAGGACGGTAATGATAGACCCATTAAAAAGTAACATTTTATCGATTTTTTTATTTTTGAAATAATCATAAAATACTTGAAGAAGAGTAACTGCGATAGCAACAGCTGTAGCTATGAAAATATCATAAACCTTATAACTGATAAAAAAAAGAATTACTGGCAGAAGGTCGTATAAAAATTTCATTAGGTAAACTTTCTCTATTATTGAGGGTTAATAACTAATATAATTATAGAGTAAATATGAATATACCTATAATAGATCTTCATTGTCACTCCAATATATCTGATGGTCTTTTGACCCCTGCTGATTTGATATCACACGCTGCTGAAAATGATGTTCAGGCTATCGCCCTGACTGATCACGACGATATTGCTGGTCTAAAGGAAGCAAGCCTTGCTGCTAAAAAGCTAAATATTATCTTTATCAATGGAGTAGAAATTTCAGTTACATGGAATAAAAGAACGCTTCATATA
Source organism: Nitrosomonadales bacterium (assembly GCA_018657165.1). Taxonomy (GTDB): domain Bacteria; phylum Pseudomonadota; class Gammaproteobacteria; order Burkholderiales; family Methylophilaceae; genus BACL14. Next base: position 7,199 of record JABHXS010000089.1, on the reverse strand, counting down.
GTAGGTTTAAATTTTGATATGAATAATAAGCCGCTATTTGAAGGGCTAAAAAAAATAAGAGACGGTCGTTTTAAAAGGGCACAATTAATGGCAAATAGTCTAGGCATGGCGGGTATTCAAGGGGCTATGGATGGAGCAAAATCTTATGCTAAAAGTAGCACGATAGGAAGAATTCACTTCGCACAATTTTTAGTTGCTCAGGGGCATGCGAAAAATATTAGTGCAGTTTTTAAAAAATTTCTTACCCCAGGTAAACCAGGTTATGTTGACCATGAATGGATCTCTCTGGAGGAATCAATAAGACTAATCAATGATGCTGGAGGGGATGCAATTATTGCCCACCCTGGAAGGTATGATATGGGCAGCAAGTTGTACCCGCGATTATTTCAAGAATTTAAAGATTTGGGCGGGTCAGGTATAGAAGTTATGTCAGGAAGCCAAGATCCATCGCAGGCTAATTATTTTTCTAAGCTCGCAGCAAGCCTTGATTTATTCTCATCATGTGGGTCAGATTTTCACGGGAAAGGAATTTCTCATCGCGCATTAGGTAATATCAGTCAGTTACCTGATAATTCAATTCCTATATGGACTAAATGGGAAATTTTAAGAAAATTTTTTCATTGAAGATGAATAATTACGCTACATTAACTTTATTCGTAAAATTTAAATTATGGATTTAACCATCATTCAAAAATTTGCGGCTTACTCACTGCCTATTATTTTTGCTATTACGGTTCATGAGGCAGCACATGGCTATGCTGCGAAATATTTTGGTGATATGACAGCTTTTCATCTAAAGCGAATATCCTTAAACCCTTTAAGGCACATAGATCCTTTGGGGACAATAATTTTACCTGCGGCACTATTTTTTTTGCAAGCCGGTTTTATTTTTGGTTGGGCAAAACCTGTTCCTGTAAATTTTTCAAATTTAAGAAATCCAAAAAAAGATATGATTTGGGTAGCTTTGGCGGGACCGGGCGCAAATTTACTAATGGCAATTTTTTGGACAATTGTATATTCAAATCAATTATTATTTCCTAGTATAGGACAAAGTTTTGTAGGCGTAATGGCGGTAGCAGGTATTCAGATTAATATTGTTTTAATGGTATTAAACCTATTACCCCTTCCACCATTAGATGGCGGGCGTGTGGCAGTAGGCTTGCTTCCATATCCATGGGCAAGTAAATTAGCAGGATTAGAAAGATATGGATTTTTCATTTTAATCTTTTTGCTTGCAACAGGATTATTAGGCGCGATATTATCTCCATTAATAAGAATCAGCCAGAGTATCATTTTGACAATTTTTGGCTAAAGGAAATATAAAAAATGGCAATTGAACGAGTTGTATCTGGCATGAGGCCAACAGGTAGCTTGCATCTAGGACATTATAATGGTGTATTAAAGAATTGGGTAGATCTCCAGCATGAGGTTGAGTGTTTATTTTTTGTTGCTGATTGGCATGCATTGACTACTCATTATGACTCACCTGAAATTATTGAAAAAAATGTTATAAGTATGGTGATTGATTGGCTTGCGGCTGGTGTGGATCCTGCAAATGCAACTATTTTTATTCAATCTAAAGTTCCAGAACACGCTGAGCTTCATACACTATTATCAATGATCACCCCTCTAAGCTGGTTAGAGCGTGTGCCGACCTACAAAGATCAACAAGAAAAATTATCTTCAAAAGATTTATCGACTTATGGGTTCTTAGGTTATCCATTACTTCAAAGTGCGGATATTTTAATTTATCGGGCTACGCAAGTGCCTGTGGGTGAAGACCAAGTTCCACATATTGAATTTACAAGGGAAGTAGCAAGACGATTTAATCACCTATATGGAAAAGAAAAAGGCTTTGAGGAAAGGGCTGAAGAGGCAATAAAAAAATTAGGTACTAAAAAAGGCCAACTTTATAGGGAGCTAAAAGATGCATATCAAGAAGAAGGCGATGACCAAGCTCTAGCTTCAGCTCAGTCTCTTATTGATGAACAACAAATTCTCAGTTTAGGAGATAGGGAGAGATTGTTAGGTTATTTGGAAGGGGGAGGTAAAATTATTCTAATTGAGCCAGAGTATAAACTAACACCTGCTTCTAAAATGGTCGGTCTTGATGGTCAGAAAATGTCGAAATCTTACAACAATACAATTGCTTTAACCGAAAGTTCTGATGATATTCAAAAGAAAATTAGAACCATGCAAACTGATCCAGCAAGAATTAGAAAAACAGACCCAGGTGACCCAAAAAACTGTCCTGTTTGGCCATTACATCAAGTATATTCTGATGAAAAAACACAAGAATGGGTTAAAAATGGATGCAAGAATGCAAGTATGGGATGCATAGAATGCAAGCAACCTGTGATTGATTCAATCACAAAAGAATTAGAGCCAATCAACGAGAGAGCAAAAAAATACATAGAAAGTCCTGAGCTCGTTCAGAGCATCATTGGAGAAGGTTGTGAAAAAGCCAGAAAGATTGCAAGAGATACGATGAGGGATGTTAGAGAGGTAATGGGGATTGGCTTTTAAATGTCAGAATTAATAAATAATAATGAGTTTGGTGCAAAGTTATATGGGGAGGATATTGCACAACTCCCGTTAGATCTTTATATACCACCAGAAGCCCTTGAAGTTTATTTGGAGTCTTTTGAAGGACCTTTAGATCTTTTACTTTATCTAATTAGGAAAGACAATATTGATGTGCTGGATATTCCTATGGCCAACTTAACTTCACAATATATTAATTATGTTGAGCAGATGAAGACAATCAATATAGAGCTCGCAGCAGATTATTTGTTAATGTCGGCTATGCTAATTGAAATTAAATCTAGATTACTGCTTCCTAAGCCAGAGAATCCAGAAGAAGATGAAGAGGATCCGAGGGCTGATTTAGTTAGGAAGCTTATAGAATACGAACAGATGAAATCAGCAGCTGAGGAACTTAATGAAATGCCTCAAGTTGGTCGGGATATGCTGGTTGCTAATGCTTATTTTGAGACTGAAGTAAATAAATTACCTCCTGAAGTGAATATAGATGATTTGTACACTGCTTGGGCAAATGTAATTAAAAGAGCAAAGCAATTTGAGCAACATAAAATTACCAAATCAGAGCTATCGGTAAGAGAGCATATGACTTCGATCTTAAGGGCTTTAAAGGAAAATAATTTACTAGAGTTTTCTAGTTTATTTAATGAAGAGAAGGATCCTATTCCAAAGTTGGTGGTATGTTTTTTAGCAATACTTGAATTATCAAAAGAAAGATTAATCAAAATTAATCAACAAGAGCCTTGCTCTCCATTATATATTCAGCTGGAGGAAGCTTGATGGCTCAAGACAAAATAAAACAAATTATCGAAGTCGCTTTGTTGACAAACAGCCAGCCTTTATCTATTGATGATTTTCAAAAAATGTTTGATAAAAATATTGAACGTTCAACTATTAGAATGTTGCTTGATGAAATAAAGCAGGATTGGCAAAACAAAGCCTTGGATTTAGTTCAAGTGGCGCATGGATATCGATTTCAATCAAAAATAGAATATTCGGAATTCCTAAAAAAACTTAATCCTGATAGGGTACCCAAGTATTCAAGGGCGGTATTAGAAGTATTAGCTATCATTGCTTACCGACAGCCTGTTACGCGAGGAGATATTGAAAAAATAAGAGGGGTGTCATTAAATCCAAATTCTCTTAAACAACTGATTGAGAGGGAATGGGTAGATATCATTGGTCAAAAAGAAGTTCCTGGTAGACCTTCACTCTACGCCACAACAAAATATTTTCTTGATGACTTCGGGTTGAAGTCCTTATCTCAACTTCCAGAATTTAAGGACCTAGAAGATTCTATTTTGAGCCCATCTATAGAAAAAGATCAATCTAAAGATGATGTCCAAGAAGCCAGTAACATAAACGACGACGGATAATCATTTTGGCAAAAAAAAAATCTCAAGATGATCTAAAAGAATCTTCATTAATGCGGATACAGAAAGCTTTGGCGCAATTAGGTGTAGGGTCAAGAAGAGGTATTGAAAAGGCTATTACAGAAAATAGAATTGAAGTTAATAATGCGCCAGCACATATCGGTCAAACTGTATCATCGAAAGATAAAATAGTTTTTGATGGAAAGTTAATACGGTTGAGCGATGAAACCCTCCTTCCCAAAATCCTTCTTTACCATAAGCCAGATGGTGAAATTGTTTCAAAAAGTGACCCAAAAAATCGACCTAGTGTTTTTGATCACCTTCCTAGGTTAAAAAAAGAAAAATGGATTGCTATTGGTAGATTAGATTTCAATACATCCGGCTTATTAATTTTTACAACATATGGGGCTTTAGCAAATCGACTAATGCATCCAAGGTATGAAATAGAGAGAGAGTATTCTGTAAGGGTATTGGGAGAGCTCACTGAAATTCAGATGAGGCAATTAACTGAAGGCGTTCTCTTAGATGATGGCCAGGCAAGGTTAGAATCCATAATTTTTGAAGGGGGAGAAGGGGCAAATCACTGGTATAAAGTAACCATCAGAGAGGGGAGAAATAGGGAGGTAAGAAGGTTATTTGAGAAATTAAATTTTACTGTGAGTCGCTTAATAAGAGTAAGGTTTGGGCAGATTAAGCTTCCCTCTCATTTAAAAAGAGGGATGCATTTAGAATTAACTCAAAAACATGTGAAGGAAGTGTTGAAAGAGCATAATTTTGAATTAAACCAGTTCAAAACACCGCAGATCACCAATAAAAAGAAGAGCAAAAAAAATTATCCTTTTTAAGCTAGAGCCTTACTTAAGGTTAATTTGTAAATATCTTTTAGTTTATCAATAGTGCTGATGTCGATGCACTCATTAATTTTATGAATTGATTCATTAATGGGACCAAATTCCACAACTTGATCACACAGTTTCGCGATAAATCTTCCATCGGATGTGCCGCCGGTTGTTGAGATAGTTGGTTTGATGCCACACACCTCAATAATTGATGACGATATTAAATCTGTGAGCATGCCTTTCTCTGTTAGATAAGGCTGGCCAGAGTGTTGCCAATCTATTTCAAATTGCAATTTGTGGTGATTAAGAATAGCTTCAACTCTCTGTTTTAACAAACCAGCGGTAATGGATGAGGAATATCGAAAGTTAAATAATATTTCAACATTTCCAGGGACAACATTTGTTGCACCAGTGCCAGCGTTGATATTTGAGATCTGCCATGATGTTTTTGGGAAATATTCATTTCCTTCATCCCAAACAGTATTCACTAAGTCGTTGATTGCAGGGGCAACTGCGTGAATAGGATTTTTAATTAATTCTGGATATGCGATATGACCTTGAATTCCTATTATATTAAGTTTTGCCGAAAGAGACCCTCTTCTTCCATTTTTCACAGTATCACCAAATTTAATCGAAGAGGTCGGCTCACCTACGATGCAATAATCTATTTTTTCTTGTCTTTTTTGAAGAGCTTCAACAACTTTAACTGTCCCATCCGTAGCCACACCCTCCTCATCAGAAGTAATTAGCAATCCAATTGCCCCTTTGTGATCTGGATTTTCTGATAAGAATTCTTCAACACTTACTATAAATGCTGCCAAAGAGGTTTTCATATCAGCAGCCCCCCGGCCATAAAGACTATTTTCTTTAATTGTTGGTTCAAAGGGAGGGGTTAGCCATTGTTCTAAAGGCCCAGTAGGAACAACATCTGTGTGTCCAGCAAAAACAATGAGCGGACTGTTCGAGCCTTTTTTAGCATAGAAATTTTTGACCTTACCATGAGGCATTAATTCTATTTCAAAGCCTAATTTCTCTAGGCGTTGAATTAAAAAATCTTGGCATCCTGCATCATCAGGTGTGATGGACTTTTTAGCAATTAACTCTTTAGCGATATTGAGTGTTTCACTCATTTAATTTTTTCGTTATAAATATTTTCATCAAAACCAATAGCTAAAACTTTTTTATTATTTGTAATAAGGGGTCTTTTCATGGCTGTAGGATATTTTTTAATTAAATTAATTATATTTTTTGTTGTAAGTAGTAATTTTTTTTCATCATCAGATAGCTTTCTCCAAGTCATCCCTGACTTATTAATTAAATTTTCTGATGAATAGGGGGGGCTCATATTTTCAATCCATTCATCAATAATCTCTGTAGTTAAATCTATTTTCTTTACATCAAAAAATTCAAACTCAATTTTATTTTTGTTCAACCAATCCAATCCTTTTTTGACTGTATTGCAATTTTTAATTCCATAGACATGAAGCATCCCTAGATTCCTCTCAGCAACTCATTTATCCCAACTTTACCTAAAGTTTTTTCATCAACTTTTTTGACGATTACTGCACAATATAAACTATATGAGCCATCTTTTGATGGCAGATTTCCAGAAACCACGACTGAACCTTTAGGAACACGACCGAATGTGATTTTCCCAGTCTCTCTGTCATATATCTTTGTTGATTGACCAATATATACTCCCATTGAGATAACTACATTATCTTCAATAACAACGCCTTCAACTACCTCAGAGCGAGCACCAATAAAACAGTTATCACCGATAATGGTTGGCCCTGCTTGAATAGGTTCTAAGACCCCACCAATTCCTACACCACCTGATAGATGGACATTTTTACCAATTTGGGCACATGAGCCAACGGTTGCCCATGTATCTACCATCGTACCTTCATCAACATAGGCACCTATGTTTACATAAGATGGCATGAGTACAACATTTTTGTTAATAAAGCTTCCTTTTCTAACATTGGCATTTGGGACTACTCTGTAGCCTCCATTTTGAAAATCTTTTTCTGTGAATCCATTAAATTTTGAATCAACCTTATCGAAAAATTTTGTGTAATTTCCATCCATTACTTCATTTTCTTTAATCCTAAAGGATAGGAGAACAGCTTTTTTTATCCATTGGTGCGTTTCCCAGTTTTGCGAATCTTTTATTCGCGAAGCAACCCGGAGTGAACCATCATTCAACCCCTCAATAGTTTGATTAATGGCACCTTTGATATCACTCGAAACATTGTCCGGTGTTATTTTTGATCTATCTTCGAAAGCCGCTTCTATTATCGTTTGATTATTTGTCATTATGATTTGATTTTAGTTTATTAAAAAAACGTATTTTACAGTAAATACAATTGAAATAGATGATCCTGATTTACTTATTTTGATGTTCCTTATAAAGCTTTTTATATTTTTTAGCTTCAATCTTAAG